>CAMJIC010000067.1 GCA_946405675.1 uncultured Clostridia bacterium | reverse complement strand
GATTTCCTCCCAATATCCGGGGTGTTTTTTCTCCCGATAGACGGGATGAATTTCCTTCGGATATCCGGGATGGATTTCCTCCAGATGATCCCCCCTGCTTCCGAAGCAGGGCGATAAAGTGGCCTTCCCCCTGTGCCATGTGAGGCCAGATCCTGACGGCCTTACCGGTATCCGGCAGCTTCCCAGCCGGGGGAACCGACGCGCCATCCATCCGCCGGGCAGCCGTCTGCCCCTGTTCAGGCTCCTTCGTCACAAATCCCCTTTCCGCAAGATACGGCAAAGAGAATGCGGGGGAAAAGGTCTGCCTGCCCTCCGTACATGGTATTTCAAGAAGCTCCATCTGAGGACGCTCCCTGAGCAGATATGCTACGGCAAGCTCATCCTCCTCAGGTTCAAAGGTGCAGGTGGAATATACCATGAAACCGCCCGGCCGAAGCATATCCGCTGCCTCAAGAATGATCTCCCTCTGGATCTTTACACATGCCTCCACCTTCTCAAGGCTCCATGTCTTCACTGCCTCCGGATCCTTTCGGAACATCCCTTCACCGGAACAGGGCGCATCCACCAGTATCTTGTCAAAATACTCCGGAAACCTGGAAGTAAGACGGGACGGCGGCTCATTCGTCACCACACAGTTTGAGATCCCGAACAGCTCCATGTTCCGCTCCAGCGCACGCACCCGTGAGGGCGAGATCTCATTTGCGACCAAAAGCCCCCTGCCGCAAAGACGATCCCCCAGCTGCGTCGCTTTCCCACCGGGTGCGGCGCACAGATCCAGCACCCTGTCCCCTGGCATGACCGGAAGGATTTCGGCCGGTGCCATGGCACTTGGCTCCTGCAGATAATACACGCCGGCCCGATACCAGGGATGCTGCGAGGGCCTGTCCCGGTAATCCACATAATAGCCATTCTGCGTCCAGGGAACACGCTTCACGGGAAAAGGCGCAATCGACTCAAAGGAATCCGCCGAAAGACGCAGACGGTTTACCCGGAGCGCATTTCTCCTTCCCTCCCCAAGAGAAGAGAGAAAGTCCTCATATGAATCACCCAGAAGACGCCTCATGCTCCCCACAAAGGCCTCCGGAAGATCCGGCTGATATGCTGTCTGACTGTTTTTCTGATTCAAGCCGCTGTTCTTCATCAAAGCCATCCCATAGTTCTCATCACATCCCGCAGGCAGAACGCAACCAGGATCTGTAAAAAATACATCCTGCTTGTCTTTTTCTCCATTATACAAAATTGATGAACGAAATGGGATATCATTCCGTCCATCCATCTGAATCACATTTGTTATATTTTGATTTCGAGAGGGCCTCACCCGCAGACCGCCCGCCTACAGGTGGATCCTGCATCATCTTACAAGACCGCGAAGCTTTCCGACAAACCGGCCAAGCCGTTCCATGGCTTCCTTCAAGGCTTCCAGTGAGTAGGCGTAGGAGATCCGGATATATCCCTCCCCGCTTGCGCCAAAGGCATCCCCGGGCACAACTGCTACTCTTTCCTCCTCCAGCAGCCTGGTGGCGAATTCCTCTGAGGTCATGCCGAATTCCTTTATGCACGGGAATACATAGAATGCGCCAAAGGGTTCAAAGCATGGAAGCCCCATATTCCGGAAAGAATGAAGCAGGAAACGTCTTCTCTGGTCATACGCGTCCCGCATCTTCACAACCTCCGGGAAACAGTCCCGGAGCGCAGCTGTAGCCGCGTACTGGCTGTTCGTGGGAGCACACATGATGGCAAACTGATGGATCTTGGTCATGACAGAAAGGATCCGGGCATTCCCGCAGCAATACCCCAGCCGCCATCCGGTCATGGCAAATGCCTTGGAGAAACCATTGATCAGGATCGTCCGCTCCTGCATCCCGGGAATCTGGACGATGGAAACGTGATCCTCTCCCGTATAGGTCAGCTCGGAATAGATCTCATCTGATACCACATAAAGATCATGCTCCAGGCAGACCTTTGCCACTGCCTCCAGATCTTCCCTGCGCATGACAGCGCCGGTGGGGTTGTTCGGGAACGGGAGGATCAGAATCTTGCTCTTGTCCGTGATATGCTCCTCAAGTTCCTGCGCAGTCAGGCGGAACTCATTTTTCTCCTGAAGCGGAATCGGCACCGGCACGCCGTCCGCCAGGATCGCGCACGGCGTATAGGAAACATAACAAGGCTCCGGGATCAGGACCTCATCTCCCGGATTCAGAAGCGCGCGGAACGCCAGATCGATCGCCTCGGAGCCGCCGACCGTCACCAGGCATTCATGGATCGGATCGTAGCTCACACCGATCCTCTTTTTCAGGAAGCGGCAGATCTCTTCCCGCAGTTCCTTCAGGCCGGCATTCGAAGTATAGAATGTCTTTCCTCGCTCCAGGGTATAGATCCCCTCATCACGGACAGCCCATGGCGTGTCAAAATCCGGCTCCCCAACGCCCAGGGAAACCACATCATCCATCTCCGCCACGATATCAAAAAACTTCCTGATCCCGGATGGTTTCAGACTGTCTGCCTTCCTGGAAAGATCGCACCTTCCGGACATTTCCTTCATTGGATCATCCTCCTTGCAGTTATGGGGTAATGCTCATCCGGGTATCCTTTTTCTTTCTCTCGAAAATGATCCCGTCGTCCTTGTATTTCTTCAGGATGAAATGGGTCGCTGTGGAAAGGACCGTGTCAAGCGTGGAAAGCTTGCTCGACACGAAGCCTGACACCTCCTTCAGCGTTTTGCCCTCAAGGATCACAAGAAGGTCGTAGGCGCCGGAGATCAGATACACCGACTGCACCTCCGGATAGTTGTAGATCCGCTCCGCAATATTGTCGAAGCCCTGCCCGCGCTGCGGCGTGACACGTACCTCGATCAGGGCCGTCACGGTATCCGTACCTGCTTTGTCCCAGTCGATCAGGGTGTTGTAGCCGCAGATGATGTTCTCCTGCTCCATCTTGTGGATTTCATTCGCGATCACGTCACTGCTCGAACCAAGCAGCACCGCGATCTCTTCCGGTGTCATTCTGGAATTTCGCTCAAGCAGCGAAAGGATCTTCTCTCTCATAAATATTCTCCTCTTTCTTCCGGATCAGCGCTGCACGAAAAATCCCGCTCCTGCGAGCAGGTCCGGGGGGATGTCCAACGCGCCGGCAGCGGGACGGATTTCAAGGCTCCTCCAGGAACCGGATGTCATCCCCCAGGCGAAGCTGGCGCTGAAGCCCCGCCCGGCAAATGCCGATGACGGAAGCCGGGATGTTCTCTTTCCGGAAAATCCGGAGGGCATCCTCCGCCTTCCCTGATGCAACCAGCCAGCCTCCCGATGCATCGATCCGGTAAATGTCCGCTCCAAGGAGCTCGCAGACCTCCACATCTTCCTGTTTCAGCAATATGCTTCTGAGATCCACGTCAAAGCCGCATTGCAGCTTCTCTCCCAGGATCCACAACCCCCGCAGAACACCGCCCTTTCCCAGACGCTCACGGGCGAGAAGCGGTACGCTGTCAGGGATCTGAAGATAAGGCCCCATCTTCTTTGCAGCTGACAAGACCCCCTCCGGGAGTTCCCTCTTCAGCACGTCTGCCGAAGAACGGGCGAGGGAGGATGCCCCTGCCCTCCCCGCATATCCTGCCATCAAGATCTCCATGTCAGTTCCATATTCCTCATGCCTATGAACGTCACAGCCACACACACAACTGCCAGGGGCGGACTGTGGATGCGGTCCATAGGCCCGCTTCCGGATATTGTCAGTTGATGATGGTCACTGTGCCGGGATCCATATTATCATCCATATCCCCGGCTGTCTGGCCTTGAGGATTCTGCGTGCCCTGCTGCTGCGCCTGGTTTGCTCCTGATGCCTGTGCCGGATCCGTCCCCTGTGCCTGTCCCTGCGCCCCGGTCTGAGGCTGCTGGGCTGAGACACCATACCGGATGATCTGCTGGACCGCATCCAGGTTATTTGACCCGATCGCGCCATAAAGAGCCTGCTGCACCGCGGCATTCGATGTCATCACGCCCACCGAATAAATGGTTCCGACAGACTGATAATAGCTGGAATTAACCAGCACCTCATCGGTCTGAACCCCGTCCACGTAAACCAGCTTCCAAAGCTCGGCCTGATACCCGGTATGCGGGGACTGTGTCTGCGCTATATACCCCACCGCCTGGGTCGCATCCGGATAGAGCGAATATCCGCTGGGCTCCATGGTAGCCAGCACCCTGCTGTCGAATTCGATCGTCCTGTTCGCAGGCCTGGTCTCATGGCCGTAGATCACAAACGTGATCTGGCCCCCGTAGCATCCCCCCTGAATATAGATCGGAGCGTCCGTATTGTTGACAAACCGCATGTCCATCACGCCTTCCGCGATGGCTGCATCCTTGGAAGGCTCCACATAGCTGACCATCATCGTATGGTTTGACCTTGCCGTGATATCCAGCTCCGCCTTGAGCGCTGCGTTATACAGCGTTGTGGAAACCTGGCAGATTCCGCCGCCATAGGAATCAACCGTCCTGTTCTCTTCATAGGTCGGTGCAGGCAGATAACCGTTCTCGGCGGAAAACGGCGTCACGGTCTGCGTCACGGAAAACTCGTCTCCCGGCCACAGGAGCGTTCCGTTGATCAATGCACATCCATTTTCCACATTGACCGCACGGTTGCCGGACGAGGCAGAATAGTCGGTCGTTGCCGTCCCCAGGACATCCTTGACCAAAGACAGCGTCTCATATGTCACGTCCGGACTGACCTCGTCATAGGAAAGCTCTACGGAAATATTCCCTCCGGTCCATGCTTCGATCGCAGCCTTCACAGCTGCGGCGGACTCCTCCGCCTTCAGTGTCGTCCCCCTGGTTCCGCCTTCTACATAGGGCAGCCCGTCCGATCCGATCAGAAGCTCTCCCTCCACCGGATCCGTGTCATAGCTGCTTAAGGTCTTGACGAAATTCCTGACACGCTGCTCATCTACGGTAAAGTCCAGCGTATACTCTACCGTATGGTTCTCCAGATCCTTCTGCTGCTTGTACCGCTCTACGATATTTCCGCTCTTCCCGATGGGCACGAGGGAATCCACGATGTCCAGGTTGGTACAGGCATATCCGAAATCAGCCAGCGAAGCAGTGATGACATTGTCCCCATATTTCAGATTGACCGGAGTCGATGCCATGGAATCCGCTTTCGCCTGGAGGGCATTTTCAGCCTCCTCAGGCGTCATGCCGGACAGGTCAACTCCTTCCACATAGACACCGTTTGCGATCGTGGAATCAGAAACGGATGCCACCGGCTTTCCTGCCCATGTCTGCGCGGAAAAAAGAACCGCAAACACTGCACCGGTCAGACATGTCCGGAGAAATGTTCTTCCCTCCACCTCAGCCTCCTGTTACAGAAGGAATGCAGGAATCAGGGAAAAGAGCATGGCTGCCACAAGGATCACCACGATCACCACCGCAATCGTCTGCTGTTTTTTGTTACGTCTTTTCATTTTCCTAACCTCCATCTCTTCATCTGTCATTCTGTACAGATTTCGTAACTGTACAGAACCTGTTCTGAACAGTTACGCATCGGGCGATGCTTCCGATGCTTCGTATACGGAATCACCCGATGCCGCTTCATTTACACTATCATACGCCCTCGGCAGCAAGCGCCTCGGGCTGTTCTGAACAGTTACCAGCTTTCACATTACAGTCACATCTTTACAGCACAAGCTTTGCCGCGCCGTAGATCCCTGCATCATTGCCAAGGGTCGCCAGTGCAAAGGCCGCATCCTTGCAGCCCGGAAACGCATACTGACGGTAGTACTTCTGTACATAGTCCAGAATGACCGGCCCTGCCTTTGACACACCGCCGCCGATCACGTAGATCTCCGGATCCGTCACGCTGGCAAAGCCCGCAAGGGCCCGTCCCAGGTACAGCCCGAACTTCTCCGCCACAGCATCCGCAACCTCATCTCCTGCTTTAACTGCATCCCAGACATCCTTTGCGGTCAGCTGTTTCCCGCGCAGCATACTCGGCGTATTCTTGTCCTTCTCCAGCTGCATCTTCGCAAGAAGAACGATTCCCGTCGCTGAGGCCACCTGCTCCAGGCATCCGACATTCCCGCAATTGCACGGCTCCGTCAGTTCCTCTGTCACATGGACATGGCCGATCTCGCCGCCCGATCCATGGGCTCCGGCGATCACCTTTCCTTCCACGACAATTCCGCCCCCGATACCGGTTCCCAGCGTCACCATAATCAGGTTCTTATGCCCTGCACCGCCGCCCTTCCAGCACTCTCCGAGTGCGGCAGCATTGGCATCATTGACCGCGCGTGTCCGGATTCCTGTGAGCTTCTCCATCTCCCTGACAATATTGACCTTGCCCCAGTGAAGATTGACCGCAAGCATGCAGACACCATCCTCATTGACAGGCCCGGGGATATCAAGGCCGATCCCCTCGATCTCATTCTTTGTAAGACCTCTCTCATCCAGCTTGCGGTTGATCGTCTCCGCGATGTCCGGAAGGATATAGATTCCGTTCTCCTCCAGCCTGGTCGGGATCTCCCATTTGTCAAGCAGGTTTCCCTCCGTATTAAGGAGACCGCACTTGATTGTGGTTCCCCCCACGTCGATTCCAAAGCAATACTTTTTCATAACTGACTCTCCTGTCATCACTCCTTCGTCTGCTGTTTCGCCATATTTTCCATAATGCCCTGCTGTACACGGTTATACAGCTCCTGGGCTGCATTGTATCCCATCTTTTTCTGACGGTGGTTCACCGCGGCTGACTCCACGATCACGGCAAGGTTCCGGCCAGGCCGGATCGGCAGGGAATGGCATGTAACGCGGTTGCCGAGGAACTCCGTATACTCCTCCTGCAGCCCCAGGCGGTCATACTCCTTATCCTTGTCCCATTCCTCCAGCTTAATCACCAGATCGATGTTCGTCGTATCCATGACCGCTTCCACGCCGAACAGTGTTTTGACATTGATGATCCCGATTCCGCGCAGTTCGATGAAGTGCCGGGTGATATCCGGCGCCGTCCCTACCAGAGAATGGTCAGATACCTTGCGGATCTCCACGACATCATCCGTGATCAGCCGGTGTCCTCTTTTGATCAGCTCCAGGGCAGCCTCGCTTTTTCCGATTCCGCTCTCTCCCATGATCAGGACTCCCTCGCCATACACATCGACCAGGACACCGTGGATCGTGATGCACGGTGCCAGCTCTACGTTCAGCCAGCGGATGACTTCTGCGACAAATGCGCTTGTCTCCCTCGCTGTCGTAAAGATCGGGACATCATATCTGGCCGCAAGCTCCAGCATATCCTCATCCGGGATGGTTCTGGTCGTATAGACAATCGCCGGGATCTTCGCGGCGAGCAGACGTTCATAGATGTGCCTTTTCCGTTCTCTGGTAAGCGTGTCCAGATAGGTATACTCGACATATCCGATCACCTGAAGGCGGTCAGCATCAAAATAGTCGAAATAGCCGGTCAGCTGAAGCGCAGGCCGGTTCACTTCCGTCGTTGTTAATTCCTTTCCCTCAAGGCTTACCGATTCTGTACGGTTCACCAGTTCCATCTTCTGTACCAGCTTTTCGATGGGGACGCTGGACTGTGTGTTCATACGCTGTCCTCCGGCTTTCCTTGTTCCGCCTGCGGCTCCTGCCCTTATGCAAGGGTTCAGTACCTGATCTGAACAGTTACAATCGTCTCAACCATATCACCAAAGGATCACTTTGTCGAGGCTGGATGAAAGAATTCGTACACTTTCCTTGCACTTGCCGCATTCATGGAAGGAGCATGTGCAAGATGCTCCTCATCCGCATCACGGATCGCTTCCAGAGAGCCAAACGCGCGAAGCAGCGCCTTTCGCCTCGCCGGCCCGATCCCCTCGATCTCATCCAGGAGGGAGCGGGTCTGGGCTTTTGCGCGTAAAGACCTGTGATACTCGATCGCGAAGCGGTGCGCTTCATCCTGTATGCGTGTGATCAGCTTGAACCCCTCTGACCTTGTATCAATCGGAAGCTCCACGTTGTGATAGTACAATCCCCGGGTCCTGTGGTAATCATCCTTTACCATTCCGCACACAGGGATGTCAACCCCGATCTCCCGGCAGACCTGCTCCGCGATATTAACCTGGCCACGTCCGCCGTCCATCATGATCAGATCCGGAAACACACTGAAGGAGCCGTCACTGACATCCAGGTTTCTCTGGGCAAGCTCCTTCGCCTCCTCCTGCCCGTGGGTGAGCCGCCTTGTGATCACCTCTCTGAGGGAAGCATAATCATTCGGCCCTTCAACGGTGCGGATCCGGAATTTCCGGTAATCTGTGCGCTTCGGCTTTCCTTTCTCAAAAACGATCATTGATCCCACAGATTCCACGCCAGATGTATTCGAGATATCATAGGCTTCCACCCTGCTCAGATGGCCAAGTCCCAGGATGGAGGCGATCTCCTGCATGGCGCCGATCGTCCTGCCCTCTTCCATGCGGACACGCTCCCTGTCCATCTTTAAGGCGATCTGCGCATTTTCCAGTGCCATCTGAACGAGATGACTGTGCGTTCCACGCTGCGGCACCTTCAGATATACCCGGTTTCCCCTCCTTGCGCTGAGCCATTCCGCAATCAGCTTCTGGTCCTCGATGGAATCAGACAGCAGGATCTCCTTCGGCAAAAATGCAGATGAGGCGTAGAACTGACGCACAAAGGTCGACAGGACCCTTCCCCGGACAACGCCCTCCCCGTCGTTTTCCTGTGAAAGGGAACTGTTCTCCGCGCTTTCCGCCAGCAGGGCCGCATCCTCTTCCCCAATCCTGAGGAAGCTATGGTCACGCCCGATCAGCTTGCCCCCGCGCACATAAAAAACCTGGACAACCGCATCCGTGCCGTCGATCGCAAGCGCCAGCACATCCCGGTCCTCCCCGTCGCCATTCTCCATCTTCTGTTTCTGTGTGACACTGATGACATTCTGCATCAGGTCACGCATCTTCGCCGCCGTTTCAAAATCCATCTCTTCACTGGCCGCCTTCATGCGCTCTTCCAGCTGCTTTACGACCGGCCGGTAATTGCCCTCCAGGAAATCAATGGCCTTTCCGATCTTTTCCTGGTATTCCTCACTGGTGACCCTTCCCTGGCAGGGCGCATCACACTGGCCGATCTGATAGTTCAGGCAGGGACGCTCGAGTCCGATGTCACGCGGAAGATTCCTGGTGCAGTCCCGCACCGAATACAGCTTCCTTAAAAGCTCTATCGTCTCTTTCACGGCAAATGAGCTCTTGAAGGGTCCGAAATACCTTGCCCCATCCTTTTTCATCTTCCTGGTGAACAGGACACGGGGGTATGCTTCCTGAACCGTCACCTTAATATACGGATAGGTTTTGTCATCCTTGAGAAGCGTGTTGTACTTGGGCCGGTTCTCCTTGATCAGATTATTCTCCAGAACCAGCGCTTCCAGCTCCGAATCCGTCACAATGTACTCAAAGTACGCGATGCGGCTCACCATGTGCTCAATCTTCGGCCCCCTGCCGAGCTTATGCACAAAGTACTGATGCACACGGCGGTTCAGGTTAACCGCCTTTCCCACATAAAGGATCTCATCCTTCCTGCCATGCATAATATATACCCCTGGCTTCTGGGGGAGCTTTTTCAATTCTTCCTGAAGGTCAAAATCCGGATTCATCGTCTCTTCCTGAACAGATCCTTAATGCAAATTTTTACATTGCAAGTCACACCTCCGCCAACGAGCGGCCTGTGGGTGCGTCCGCTGGCGGGGTGTGACTTGTAACCTTTTTATAAAAACACAGAGATCCTGGGATCTCTGTGCATCTTGACAAATCTCAATCGCAATTGTTCAGAACCCGTTCTGAACAATTGCGCATCGGACGATGTTCCGATGCTTCGCATCCTGAATCGCCCGATGCCGCTTCCTATACGCTTTCATACGCCCTCAGCAGCAAGTGCTTCGGGCTGTCCTGAACAGGTATCCGCAATCTATCAATTCGCAGCGCGCCTGGAAGAGGATCTTCTGTATGCTGCCTTCCTCGCGAATGCGCGCTCCTCCTCTGTCGCGAAGATCCGGTCGCTGATGATCTGCACCAGCACGCCCATCACGAGCCCAAGGGAGACATCGATCACGGAGTGCTGCTTCAAAAACATCGTTGAAAGGATGATCAGGACACCGAGCACATTGCTCGCAAGGAAAACCGCTTTCCGGCGGCGCAGCTTCTCATTGGAATTGATCGCATGGCACAGCACAACCGTGTTGTAGACATGGATGCTCGGCAATACATTCGTCGGGGTATCAATGCTGTAAAGCAGCGATACCAGTTTCCCGCATATTCCGGTGGTATCTACATATTCCGGGCGAAGAAACAGGCGGTTCGGATATATGACTGAAACCACAAGAAACGCCGTCATTCCTAACATCAATGCAGTGATCAGCCTGTAGTATTCATATAAATGCGCCTTCAGGACAAACCATCCGACCACATAGATATTGAATATGAACCAGATCCCATACGGAATGATAAACCAGGAGATAAAAGGGATCTGGTCATCCAGCCAGGTGTGGATCACATGATAATGGACATGGCCTGCACCTTCCATGATCCGGAATCCGCCCATATAGACCACCATATAGATGAGGATCCACCAGACATGACGGTGCGTCCGGAACAATTGGATCAGATTCTGAATTCTCTTTATCATACCTCTCCTAAACTGCGTGTGTCCCCTTTCTGAAATACTGACTATGTGATTGATTTTTGCGCTATGCAATCGGATGAAATGACAAGCAGGATGTACAAGTGATTTCACGATCAATTGTCTGCCTGTTCCCCATCAGATGATTCCGGGTGCGAAGCCCCCATGCCCCCGGCCTGGTCAGAAACAGCCGGTTCCAGGTTTGCAGTGTGTCCTTCCGGCGCAGCCGATCCGGTGTCTGAAACATGCACATCGGAGGATGCCGGTCTGATATCCGGACCGGGTGCCTCAAAAACCGGTTTTGATTCTTCCGAAGCGATATCCGTCTTCCCGGCCGGCGCAGCCATATCCGTTCCGGATTCCTTCACCGCCTTCGGGGTACGGATCTGCTGACGTTCTATGATGCGTCCTTCATGATGCTTTGCCGCAGGATCAGTTCCTTCCACCTTATGAAGAATCTCCATAAATTCCTTGCCGGTGATGGTCTCTTTCTCGATCAGGAACGCCGCGATCTCGTCCATCGTCCTTCTGTG
>CAMJIC010000066.1 GCA_946405675.1 uncultured Clostridia bacterium | reverse complement strand
GATGAGCGTTTGGACAAGTCAGATGTACAAGTTATTCTGTAACAGATCCTTAGAAACGATATGGTCGTTTCTGCGAAAAATTCGGCGTATAGAAGGGATCAGGAGCCGTGAGCGATGGAAGATCGAAGCTTCTTGGCAAGGCGGCATCCTGCGTCCCTTTTTTTGTCAGGATGGCATGCGCGCGTGGGATCACTGTGATGAGTTTTCCATCCTGGCAGGTGCGCAGGCAGAACAGGGCCATCCGCGCATGGATGTCTTTTGGGGATGTCTTGTCCTGCGGATCCGGCTGCAGGTCTGCCGCTGCGTCGATGACGTGCCCTTTGGCACTCTGAACAGGTTCCTTATTTCCCGGCCGCTGCTTAGGCCAGTTCCTCCGAAGGTTCTCCATGGAGGTCATGAAACAGTACGGACCCGCCAGGGAGACCTGATGCTGGCAGACTGCATAGCAGTGGTATCCGGGATAAACGGCTTCTTCTCCGGCGAAGGGTGAGAGGATGTCTCCGCCCGTGTTATAGATCAGCCCGGACTGGGCGACCTTGTTGTCCTCGCGCAGGATGCGCGGCGCGGCAATGCCGATCTCTTCACGCAAGCAGTTGGACAGCAGAAGGCGGAGGGTGTCCGGAGTGATGCGGAGGATGTCCCTGAGCACGAGGATATATTCTCCGTGTGCCTGGGAGAGTGTACGCGGGAATTCAAGCGTGCAGGGAAGCTCTATGCCCGCATGCTTCCATTCCTCGCAAAGCTGGTCCGCGCAGTGGTACATCAGCACGGAAACCAGAGGCTTTTTGGTGATGGTGTAATCTGTGAGGTAAAAGCCTGGCTGGGGGTCTTTTGTGACAGCTGCCTTCACGCCGCAGCTGTCATAATAACGGGAAAGCGCGCGCACCGCGGCGTCGTAGGCATAGGTCTTGTTTCCGGAATCTGCCGCAACCGAGCCGCCGTGCACCCGCCAGTGATACAGCACTTTTGGAATGTGGCGGATCTTTCGTGCGAGCCGGGTTGTCTTCAGCGTGAAATCATAATCCTGGGAGCCGTCGCAGCCGGCGGAAAAACCGTTGACCTCCAGTGCCAGAGAGTGCCGCACGGCATAAAGATGCGTGATGTAATTGCAGCTTCTCAGAAGATCCAGGCTGAAGTCGGGCTTGAAATTCGGATTATGGAGAAATGTGCCGTCGGCGGATACCATGTCTTCGTCGGTGTAGATTACGTCGATGCCGGGATCCTTGCGAATGGCGGATGCAAGCTCGTAGAGGGCGTCCGGGCTGAGCAGGTCGTCATGGTCCAGCAGAACGATGAATTCTCCTGTCGCCATGGCCAGGGCGGCGTTCGTGTTGCCTGCGATCCCCATGTTGTCGATCGAGGCAAAAAAGACGCGGTTGCAGGCCTCATTCCCAAGAGTGAAGGTGAGAATGGAGGATGTGGCCGGGGATGCCTCTCTGGCTGGCGCGCCTTCCCTGGCGGAAGCGGTTCCATTGGCCGGTACCGCATCATTGGCCGGAATGGCTTCGTTGATTGGAGGAGCATCATTGGTTGGATCGGTTTCACCGGATGATGCCGGATTTTCAGGCGCGGGGATCGTGGAGGAGATGACGGGGAGCTTTCGCGCGGCTGCGTACCGGACAAAGAATTCCTCCACATCCGAGGGCTTCGGGCTTCCGTCCGCAATGCACAGCTCCCAGCTTCCGAAGGTCTGATTGCGCACGGAATCCACCATCTGCTGCAGATGGATCTTGTCTGTACGGAAGGCGGGAACCAGGATGCTGAACATTGGCTTTTCAGACCACCCCTGCGTTTCTTTCTCCTGCAGGAACGAGAGCTGCTGCGCTGTCAGCTCATCCCGGGAGGGGGCATGCGCTTTGCGCCATGCCTGATAGCCCCTGGTCGTCATCAGGTATTCCGGAACCTTGTTCATGACGCTTCTGATTCCGTATCGCTTCAGAAAATCTGCGGCCTGCATGAGATATATGGAATTGAGATACTTCATGTGTGTTCCCCCTGATTGATGCAAGTCACACTCCCGGCCAGAGGGGCTGTCTGTGCCGCCTTATGCCGGATCCCCGTTTCGCCGGGAATGTTTGACGATAACAATGTTTGAGGATAGAATACCATAAGCAACGAGCCAAAATGGGCATTTATGCACATTTGGCGACTGCCCCCGATAACAGACGCCTCAAGCGTCTGTTATACCATAAGCAACGAGCCAAATGGGCATTTATGTCCATTTGACGACTGTCCCTGATAACAGACGCCTCAGCGTCTGTTATACCATAAGTATATTGGTTTGCATATGAGAAGGCTGGAGGATTGTATGACAGTAAGCATTATCGTGCCGGTGTATAACGCGAGGAAGTATCTCCGGAAGACGGTCCGGGATCTCCTTGGCCAGACATACCGAGACTTGGAAATGATCTTTGTGGATGATGGTTCGGAGGATGGATCAGGCCGGGTGCTGGATCGTCTGGCGGAGAGGGATGAGCGTGTGTGTGTCCTGCATCAGGCGCATGGCGGGATCGCCAGTGCCAGGAATGCGGGAATCGCGGCTGCTTCCGGGGAATACCTGATGTTTGTGGATGATGATGACCGCGTTCCGAAGGGATATGTGCAGGAGTATGTCTCCTGCATGGAAAAGACCAGGGCGGATATCGTCATGGGTGGATACAGACGCATTTCTCCGGAGGGTAAGACGATCTTCCGGCGGAGGCTGGTGCGGCACAGCCGTCTGGGAGAGCCGCAGCCGGAATGGCTCGCGTATATCAATGTCGCGCCGTGGGCGAAGATCTACCGGTCTGACTTTGTGAAGAAGTGCGGGGCTCATTTCCTGGACTATCCTTACGGAGAGGATATCTACTTCCATATGATGCTTCTGGCACAGAATCCGGTGATCGCCTATTCCGGTTCCACGTCCTATGGGTGGGTAGACCGTAAGGAAAGCGTGTCCAATACGGTTCACAGAGGGCTGAAGGATGAGGCGGATATTCTCCCGATGCTGGATAAGGTTCTTGAGGTTCATCCCCAGAGGGACGAGTTGTTTGGGTATTTTATATACCGGCACTGCGCGTACCATATCTATATGGCAGGGCGTGATGTGACGGATATGCAGCTGAAGGATGAGTTCCGCCGGTGCCGCCTGTGGCTGAGGGAGAAGGGGCTGCGGTCGCCGATCTCGCCGTTTTCAAAATCTCTCAAAGGGGAGCTTTTGCGTGACAGGACTGCGGTAGCATTGATCTGGGTGACGACCAGGCTGTGCCTGGAGAAGCATTTTTCACGGATATACTGTAAGGAGATAGAAGAGAAGGGAAAGATTGTAAGGAAAAAGTAACTGTTCATAAGTATGGTCTTTGACGTGGGAACAGGAAGACTGGCATGAATGGAGTGAGGATGCGGAGGCTGACGATTCATATCATTACGGTGATCTATAACCGGAAGATCGAGGAGATCGTTTCCCTGAGGCAGTTTGAGAAGCTTGTAAGGCACCGCCCGGAGGTGGAACTGATCATTGCGGACAATTCCACCGAGGTAACGGTCCTGGAGCAAAATAAGCTGGCTGCGGCGAAGAGAGGGTGGCTTAGGTATATCGGGTGCAGGGGCAATATCGGATTGAGCCGTGCGTACAACCTTGCGGTTGGCTCGATCCCTGAGGAGAATCCTTACTGGGTCATGCTGGCGGATGATGATACCTTCTTTTCCATGGAATATCTGGAGCGTGCCTGCAGGCAGGTGCACGTGGAGGAAGCGCTGCGCATGGAGGCGGGGCAATGCGTGAAGGCAGGCCAGGGAGGTGCGCGGAGGGAGGCTCTCAGGGTGCTGTGCGGCGTCGTGCTGACGGGAGATACGGGAAACCGGTTTCTCTCGCCGCGCAGCGAACATGCGAAGGAGCTTGCGTTCTTCGGGATGCTCAGGCCGCCGAAGCCTGGCATCTACCAGGATCTGTATCCGATCAACAGCGGCCTTTTCCTGGAGGGCAGCGCGATCCGGGAGGCTGGAGGGTTTGATGAGAGGCTGTTCCTGGATCAGGTCGATTACCTGATGATGGACCGGCTCAGGGCGCATGGGATCCGGAGGATCGGCATTGTGCCGGGGCTGATCCGGCAGTCCTTTTCCGGAGATCTTCGCAAGGCCTTTGCCAAAGACGGTCAAAAGGAACCCACTGGAAAAGGGAACAGAGACCGGATCTTCCGGAAGGATTTTCAGACGTACTGTGAGCTGACGGGAAAGCCGTGGTATTACCGCTCCTTTATCCTGGGGCGGCGCCGTCTGATGCTTACAGCAAAGCACCTGCTTGGATGATCGATGATCCTTGCAGTTTTTTCAGGTCACACCAGCTGGCGTTATTGTTTACTACCCGACCGGGCAGGCCATGGATTGCACGAGGAGGGCATCCGCAGCGTCGGTTCTTAGCGAATGCAAGCCAAAGGCGCAGCATGAGCTTAGAACCGCTACGCGAGGGCGCTGCGTGCCAGTGACACGCGTTTAGCGCCGACCGAGGCGGCAGCCGAGAACATAAGCGCGAGCGGCCCTCCGACGCAATCCATGGCCTGACCGGTCGGGTAGTGAACAGTAATCCGCTGACAGGGGGGAACTCGGAATTGGAAGGGAGTAGCAGGGATGGAAGTAAATTCCAGACAATCGGTTGCGCGGACGACATATGATCAGATCGCCAATTTCAGGCTGATCCTCTCCTTGGCGTGGAATGATTTCCGGACAAAGTATGCAGGTTCTATGTTTGGAACCCTGTGGGCGTTTGCCTACCCGGTGGTGACCGTCGTGATGTACTGGTTCGTGTTTCAGGTCGGGATGGGCAGCGGGCCGGTGCACGGCCATCCGTTTGTCTTGTGGCTGGTCGCCGGACTGGTGCCGTGGATGTATTTCCAGGACGCATTGAATTTCGGGACGGATGCGCTCAGGGGTTACAGCTTTCTGGTCAAGAAGATTTCGTTCAATATCTCGATCCTGCCGGCGGTAAGGGTAGTATCGGCGTTTTATGTGCATGCGGCGTTTCTGGTGATCAGCCTGACCCTCTTTACGGTGATGGAGGGATTTCCGGGAATCCAGATCCTGCAGGTTTTGTATTATTCGTTCTGCACGACGGCCCTGGCGTTGGGGATCGTTTTCTTTACCAGTGCGGTCGCTGTTTTTTTCCGGGATATCACGCAGGTGATCATGATCGGGCTCCAGGTCGGAACATGGGCGACGCCGATCCTGTGGCAGCTGGAACGAATCGACCCGCGGCTTCATTTCTTCTTCAAGCTGAATCCGATGAATTATGTCGTGCAGGGATACCGCAATGCGCTGCTGTACCGGACCTGGTTCTGGGAGCAGCCAAGGTATACGGCATATTTCTGGGTATTTACATTGATCGTGTATATGATCGGAGTGTCTTCATTCCAGAAGCTGAAGAAGCATTTTGCGGATGTCCTGTGACTTGTTACATGTGGTGAGTGGTTACAGGTCATACCCCGCCACAGGCCGGCCCGCTGGCGGGGGTGTGACCTGTAACGGTGAGTGATCATAGGATGCGCTGTGAGGAGAGACCATACCATGAATTCAGAGCCAATCATAGAGATGAAGCATGTAACCAAGTCCTATCAGCTGTACAATCATCCGATGGACCGGCTGAAGGAGGGACTCAGCCTGACGCATAAGAGCTATCATCACGACCATACGGTGTTGGATGATTTTAATCTTGTGATCCGGCAGGGGGAGTCGGTTGGCTTTGTCGGGAAAAACGGCGCCGGAAAGTCTACGCTTCTGAAGCTGATCACGGGTGTCCTTAGTCCGACGTCGGGGACGATCGAGACCCGGGGCAAGATCGCGGCGCTGCTTGAGCTGGGTGCGGGATTTAACGTAGAATATACGGGCCGGCAGAACATCTACCTGAATGGAAAGATGATGGGATATTCGAAGGCACAGATGGAGGAGCGGGTCAATTCGATCATCGAGTTTGCGGACATCGGCGAGTTTATCGACCAGCCGGTCCGGACTTACTCCTCAGGGATGTTCGCCCGGCTTGCATTTGCCGTCTCGATCAATGTTTCGCCGGATATCCTGATCGTGGATGAGGTGCTGTCCGTCGGCGATACCCGCTTCCAGATGAAGTGTATCGATAAGATGAAGGAACTCAAGGAACGCGGCACGACGATCCTGTTCGTTTCCCATACGCTGGAGCAGATCAAGCGGTTTTGCTCCAGAGCGGTCTGGATGAAGGACGGGCACATCGAGATGGACGCGGAGGCCAGCGAGGTAGTAGACCTGTATGACAGCCATATGCGTACCGGCCTTGATGTGAAGGAGCTGCTGGAGCTGAAGGCGAATCATCAGGGGAAGCTGCCTGAGCCGGAGGAGGAATCCCAGGCGGAAAATGACCGTGTCGTCACCATCGACCATGTCCGGCTGAACCGGACGGATCTTCATACCTTTGATCCTTTGGAGGTGCGGATTGATTATACGGTCTATACGGAGCGTGTTGACGGGTTTTCGTTCGGAGTCGCGATCTATTCCGTGGACAGGAAGCTCTATGTGTTCGGACCGAATACGTATCTGGAGAAGGCGGATGTCCCCTGCACGAAGGGAAAACACACTGTTACCTACAGGGTTCCCAGGATGCCGCTGATCCAGGGGATTTTCGCGGTGGATGTGGGGATCTTCAGTAATGGGGGACTGGTGAACCTGGATTATAAGAACAGCATCCGGAAATTTGTGGTCAGCAATGAATATTTTACGGAGGGCACCTGCTATATGGAGCATGAGTGGATCACGGAAGCGTGAGCTGCCCGCCGCTAAGAAGCATGAATGGATCACGGAAGCGTGAGCTGCCCGCCGCTAAGAAGCATGAATGGATCACGGAAGCGTGAGCTGCCCGCCGTTAAGAGGCATGAATGGTAACTGTTCAGGACAGGTTCTGAACAGCTGCCAGGAGTTTTCCTGGAAGTTGAGCAGCAGTGAGAATGATAACAGAATGATTTGTCACACTCTGATAGGCGGGGGAAGGGAGAGGCTGGGTTTTGAAGCATTTTAACACTACAGCAGTGTGCATACCGTCAAAGCATTATATGGTTGATCTCTCCGAAAGGGTAAAAGAAATCAGGAAGCTGGTGGAGGCCGGGAAGTATTTTGCGATTAACCGGGCAAGACAGTACGGAAAGACGACGACATTAAATGCGCTCAGAAAGGAACTGGAATCGGATTACGTGGTTTTGAGCCTGGATTTTCAGGGATTGGGAAACGCGTCGTTTCAATCGGAGGAGTCCTTTTGCAGAGGGTTTATTGGTTTAATCCTTAATAAATATGAATATGGACTGATCAGGATTCCGGACGAGATTGTTGTACAGATCAATCATTTCATATTAAGCAGAGAAAACAATAAATTTGATGACTTGATGAGAATACTGCGCCGATGGTGCCACAGATCGGATTGTCCTATAGTTGTTATGATCGATGAAGTTGACAGTGCAACAAATAATCAGGTATTTCTTGACTTCCTTGCTCAACTCAGGGACGGGTATATCAGCCGTGACACGGAGGGGATCCCCGCATTCCAATCTGTCATACTGTGTGGAGTCACTGATATAAAACACTTAAAGCGGAAGATTAGGTCAGAAGAGGACAGTAAGGAGAACAGTCCCTGGAATATAGCGTCAGATTTCACCATAGATATGAGTCTTTCGGAAGACGGCATGAAAGGAATGCTGGATGAATATGAGGAAGATCATCATACAGGGATGGATGCGTCTGCAATCGCAAAATCCATCAGGGATTATACGAATGGATATCCTTTCCTGGTAAGCCGGATCTGTCAGCTGATTGATGAAGAAGTCAGCAAAACAATGAAACTGTCGGAGGCATGGACAGGCAGGGGCATAGATGAAGCTGTTAAAATGCTGCTGGCGGAGAACAACACGTTGTTCCAGTCGTTGACAAAAAACCTGAATAACTATCCTGAGTTAAAAGCGGCGATTTACAGTATCCTGATGGAGGGGACAAAGCTGTCGTGGAATAGCCAGCAGAATGCCATTGTTCAGATGCAGATGTACGGTTTGATTCGCAATGATCATAATACAGTCAGGATTGCAAACCGTATCTTTGAAACAATGCTTTATAATCTGTTTCTTTCCGATGAGGAACTGAAGAACAATGTATTTAGCCGGGAAGGTGGGCTGGCAAAGAATATCTTCATTGAAAATGGAAAGCTGAACATGCGCCTGATCATGGAGCGATTTATTGAAACCTATACTCAGGTTTGCGGACCACTGAAAGAAAGGTTTGCAGAAAAGGATGGAAGGGAACAGTTTCTCTTATATCTGAAGCCAATCATTAACGGAACCGGGAATTATTATATCGAATCCCAGACCAGGGATCAGACTCGAACGGATGTGATTGTTGATTATCTTGGGCAGCAGTACATTATCGAGCTCAAGATTTGGCGGGGGCCGCGTTATAACGCCGAAGGTGAAAAGCAGCTGAGTGAATATCTGGATTATTGGAACCTGACCACGGGTTATATGTTAAGCTTTAACTTCAATAAAAAAAAGGAACAGGGAGTTCACCTGGTTCATATTGGAGATAAACTTCTGTATGAAGGAACGCTGTAACTGTTCGGGACAGCCCGAAGCACTTGCTGCTGAGGGCATATGAAAGCGTAAAGGAAATAGCATCGTGCGATTCAGGACGCGAAGCAGCGCCCGATGGTAACTGTTCAGAACAGGTTCTGAACAGTTACTGAAAAACAAAGGTGCGAACACGAGCTGTGTATTCAAAACACGAAGCTCTGTGGAATAATACCAATTCAGAGTTAGGATTCGATGTTCTTTTGCAAGAAGAGATGACAAAATCAGCTCGCCTGCGTCATCTGCATTGACTCTGCGATCAAATGTCCGATTCAAGACAACAGCAAAACAAAGGATCATCGCTGCCAACAAAATCAATGAAACCCATGTCCGATTCTCCTGTAATCCCGCTGTCTTGAGTTCTGCCTTCCTTGCCATTTCCTCAGCATCATGAACCCTCTCTATCCACGACCATCCGCTTTACTCTGTACAGCTCTCCGCTTAGTCCCATACGCTCCAACAGACAGCCCCTTAACTTGGCTGCATCAAATAAAAGCAAGCAGATTAAAATAAGACACAAGCGCAACTGCGCTCACTGCCAACCGTACATATCCCATCCTCTTCTCACTGATCAGCGTGCTCAGTTTCTTCAGCATGGAAAATATAATAATAGCAATGCATATAAACAATACAAAGCTTGTTCTGTTCCCAGACGCATACAATGATGCGGAAAGCCCCATGATATAACGTGTACTGAAGCCGCCAAAAAGAAGAAAACAGAAAAAGCAGGACTCAAACGTATTCCCGAAGATCAGGTAGATGCACAAGAGCAGACACCCAACCAAAACCAGAGAAAGAAAAAGCCCGACGTTCAACTGGATGTTGTAAAAATTGTTGATGTTGATTTTTTCATCCATTGTGTACAGTACAAGATCTGACGATATTTTTGACAAAAACGGAGGCCTGATCCCGTATACCATCATGATCATAACCGGTATCAAAGAAATCACCCGATAAAGTGTACTCGAATACCGGATCCAAATCAGAACAACTGCAAGAATCGCCAGAATCGTCAGCGGAACCATATAAACGGTCATTACGATCTTCATCGTTTCGATATAGCCCAGATATATCTTGTCTACAATATCTAGCGAGAAATAGTCCGGAAAAAACCGCATGGCCTCCCAGTACCTTCGATCCACGTTGCCCGGCCAAGTCAAAGACCGATATGTCTGTACAGCCGCAATGCACAGATAAAAAAGCAAAAAACAATTCATTTTCTTTTCGCTGACAAGCTTCCAGGCAACAAGAACCAGCAAAAGGCCAAACATCAGGGATGCCAGCTGTTCATGGGCTGTGCCAATATACAGCACGACACCATTGAGAATGTATAGAATCCAGTTCCTCTTTCTATTGTAAAATGCATCCCTGACACCGATGCAAGAGGCCATGCAAACCGCCACAGGCAAAACATATACATTTGAAGTGGACAACCACCCCGTCTCCGACATCACCGCAATCGGAGTCAGCAAGACCACGCAGCATGCCATAGCCATCCATTTTCGCGCTGCCCCATCTGATCCTGGAAGTGCTGCCTGCATGGTATATATTGCCGAAACCTTTGCGGCGTCTCCCGCTGAAGCATTTGCGCCTTCTCCGGTCTGTCCCACATGTCTTCCAAAGATTGCAGCAATCGATGCTGCGATCACCGGATAGCACAAAGCGATGCAGGGTCTCCAGAAGATGCCTCCGCAAAATCTCCGGATAAAATAATAAAACACACTGTATGGATAGCGGATAAAGGTCTTCTTGCCTGTTTTATAACCATATTGTATGACCTCCCACATCGACTGATCCTTCAATGTAGTAGTCAATGCACCATTGTATGCAGCATCATCCCCATAATTCGTGTACATGAACCGATGCGCCACAAGCATCATCAGCAGGAAAACAAAAAACGGGAATGCCGGACTGTAATAAAACTGAAGCAACTTCTTTCTGATCCGTTCCATCACTTCACCTCCAGCTTCTTTCCCGTCTTGATCAATTCTTCTTCATCCCTGTTTCCATACAAAATGAAAACTTCATATGTACCTTTTTTTAACCTGTCTTTTTTCACCTTGGCGATGAATCCGGCTCTTTCCAAGGAAACATGGTTCTCGCCGTAGGAAACAAGATCCTCCCGCAGCACCATCTCCGTACTGAGTTGATAAAACCGATTCTCGGATGACCTGTCCTTCAACAGAATACTTGTCTGGAACAAGGTCTGGTCCGCATTCCTGTCTCCGCACCATCCCTTTATGACCAGATATTTGTACCCGGCTCCCGTCTGTGCCATCCCACGGTCACTCTTCTCCATGGTATCCTTGCCAATATAATCGATCGAAAAATCCTTCTCACCAAGTTTGTCCTCATAATGGTCAATCGTGATCACCCGAAACGAAACCTGATGCAGGGAAACCATAATGCAGGCTGCGCATGAGATCGCAACGATCAGAACCAGAAGCAACCTGATCTTTTTTTCATCATTTTCTTTTCCCGCCATTTTCTGATCCATCATATGCCAATGCCCCACCATATACTTCCATTCACCCTGTTTTTCTGCCCTGTCAATTGTTTCTGTCTCTCCGAAAATGTCCGGCTCACCTCATTTTTCTGCCCCTCCACAAGTTACTGTCTCTCCGTATGCTCTCTCGCTTATGATGTAACGCAGTCGTAACTGTTCAGGACAGCCCGAAGCACTTGCTGCTGAGGGCGTATGAAAGTGTA
>CAMJIC010000065.1 GCA_946405675.1 uncultured Clostridia bacterium | reverse complement strand
ATATGAACGTTTGTCCTGCGTCATATGTACAAGTTATTTCTGAACAGCTCCTTAGGATCTGCTCATAAATAACTGCTCATCTTGCCTGTCTATTTCCACGATTGCAAGGAGCGAAATCGGTTACATAGTCAGCATTCCCCCAGACTGTAGTCGGGGCAGTTCAGGACGCTGGTTTCAAAACGGCTGCGGACCATCCTCAGGCGGCCGTTTTCTTCAAGCAGCATCACCTCAGGCAGGTCACGCGTGAGAAACAGAGAGATCCCTTCTGTCATGCAGTATGCACCCGTATTTTCAAAGATCAGCAGATCACCGACGCAAAGACCGCTCAGGCTCAGCTGTTTGACCAGCAGGTCATTCACCGTGCAAAGGGAACCGCAGATGGTCCAGTCCTGTGCCATATCCCCAGGGTGTTCAGGGAACGGCCGGATGTGCGGCTTTTTCATTGCCATGGACTGGCCATAATAGACCAGCTGGTGCATCCCGCCGTCAACGATCGCAAAATTGCCGGCACGGTTTGACTTGATGTCGACAACCTTCGTCAGGTAGCTTCCGCAGGAAGCCGTGATGGCCCTGCCCATCTCCAGGGTGATTCTGCCTTCATATTCCATTGCTTCCAGAGCTTCGCGAAACTGTGCCAGAAAGGAGGCTTCCTCATAGGTATCCGATTCAAAATACGATACCGGAAGCCCTGGTCCGAATTCCAGCTCCTGCGCCCTGAAACCATAGCTATCGTACAACTTTTTCAGCAATAAATCCACTGATTCCAGTTCCCTTTTCAGCTTCTTGATGGAAGTTTTCTGAGTGCCCGAGAAAAACTGGATGCCCCGGAGAATCAGCGCGTCATAGGACGAAGCATCGGAAACGGCGGATTCCACTTCTTCCGGACACATCCCGAACTGGCTCCCGGAGGTCAGGCGAAGCAGGACATTGATCCGCCTGCCGGACGAAGATGCTGCATCCTGAAGCATCTTCAGCTGGGACAAGGATTCCGCCGTGAAGATGCCTGCGGTTTTCCCCTCCGCGATCCGGGAAGAAAACAGTGCAGGATCCTTATAGACGCCGGAGAGCACATATTTCTCCGGATCCACACCAAGGGACTCACAGATGGACAGCTCGCCGGGAGAGCAGATCTCCAGGCAGTCCGCCAGGCCGGAAAGCTCTTTGATCAGAAACGGATTCGCTTTGACCGCGTAGCAGATCCGGACGCCATCAGGCAAGGCTGCGCGCAGGTTCCGCATGCGCCCATGCAGTACAGAAATGTCAAACACGTAGGCAGGCGTATGTTCTTTCAATATCGTGAGCAGGTTTTCATTCATTCTCATGTCCTCTGGCTTTTGTAACTGTTCAGAACCTGTTCTGAACAGTTACTGGCTTTTATCATTTTTTGTCCGGGAAAGCTCCATCAATGCTTTCCGGTCAACTTTTCCATTTTTATTCAGCGGAAATGCATCAACCCGTGTCAGTGACCCGGGAACCATAAAGGCCGGCAGCTTTTTGCGCAGAACCGCGTGAAGCTCTTTTTTGTCAAGGGTGCCGGTATAGAAGCCGTACAGCTTCTGCCTGGATTCATCGAACACACACAGACAGCGGTCCACCTGGCCCACATTTCCTACCGCGCGCTCGATCTCCTCAAGCTCGATCCGGTGCCCCATATACTTGATCTGAAAGTCCCTGCGCCCGGTAAAATACAATTCCCCGCCGTTTCTGTAGCATCCAAGGTCTCCGGTGCGGTAGATCCTTTCCGGATATGCATGGTTCAGGGGATTCCCGGTAAATGCTTCGGCGGTCTGCTCCGGAGCTCTCAGGTAGCCAAGGGCAAGGGCACTGCCCCTTACACAGATCTCACCTTCAGAACCCTCTTTGAGGATCAGGCGGTTTTCATGATCCAGCAGGAAAACGTCCTCATTCGGGAAGGGAATTCCGATCGGAATCCCATCCTCATAAGATCTTTCCGGGTCGAGGATGTGGTAGGTGCAGTTACAGGTGATCTCGGAGGGACCGTACAGGTTCACGAACCGCGTGCCGGGAAGGAAGCTCCGCCAGGTACGAAGATGTCTCAGAGGCATGACCTCTCCGCTGAAAAGAACCTGCCGCACTTTTTCCGGCACGCGGTACTCCAGCCCGTGGAAGGTACTGATCAGGCACAGTGCGGAGACAGCCCAGATCATGACGGTAACCTCTTTGTCACAGATCCAGTCCAGAAGAGCCACAGGCTGGGAGAAAAGACTTCTTGGGATGATTGACAGCCTGGCACCTGTTTTCAGGCTGCTGTAGAGGTCTTTTACGGAAACGTCAAAATCAAAGGGTGCCTGGTTGCCGATGACATCATTCTCTGTGATTCCGAACAGCTCCGTAAAGACTTCAATAAAATCGATCACAGACCGGTGGCTGACCAGGATTCCCTTCGGCACGCCGGTGGAGCCGGAGGTAAAGACAGCATACAGGGGATCGGTATCAATCATGCGCGCACGGACAGCCCTGAGAGCGTCTTCATCGATGTCTGCCTCTGTCAGGCAGTTGATCAGCAGGATCTTCGCATCCGGAAAGAGCTCCTTCGCCTTTTCCAGATGCGCATCATCCGTGATGATATTCCGGGCCATGAGAACCTCCTGGGTCTTTTTCAGACGGTCATCCGGAAGCTCCGGATTCAGGGGAACGTAAAAACCCCCGGCATAGACACATCCCCAGAACGCGGTAAGGGCAGGAATACCCTTCTCCATGTAGACACCGGTACCCTCCCTCACAGCAGAAAGGGCCATAAGCCCGCAGGCAGCTCTCTGACAACGGATCATCATTTCCGGAAAACTGCAAGAGCCAGACCCATCTTCAGCAAAAATCCTGTCCGGAAACGCTTCAGCACTCTGTTCCAGATATTCAAGCACATTTCTCATCTTAATCTCCAATGTTATAAGGCGGTTCCCGACGCACTCCTGTTCATGGATTCGGGAGAAGGACTCACTCACACGCCGCTTCGCTGGCAGGGAATGTCAGTTCATTTTCTGGAGCTGCCGTATCTGGCAAGCTCGTAGTCTTCATGCAGCTTCTTCATATCGGGCGTGTCTGGAAGGTTCGCCCGTTTCTCCATCATGGACGGAGTCTCATAGATGTCCGGCGGTGCGCCGAGAGAACGCAGGATTGTCCGGCGGTATCTGCGCCGGATGCTCCCGGTACGGTTTTCCGAAGACCGGCTTTCTTTCTTCCTTCTCAGGCTGACGTGCTCATCCTGCGTCCGCGTGATAGAAGATGCAAGGAGTGATTCTTCATATTCCGGGCGGAAGCGGAGATAAACGCTTTTGAAGATGCGCCAGGTTCCGTACAGGAGGATGGCGGTCATCAGGACCGTCAGCGCATTTTCCACAAAATCGATGAGGGTCACCAGCCACCTGGGCGGTGGTGCCCCTTCCCCGACAAGACCCATCTCCATCAGTTCACGCAGAAGGGCGTTCTGGCTGGGCTTGACGCTCTCAATGGGATCAGGGACATAGGTCAGCCTGAGTGTCGGAAGGTCGAGGAAATGACGGCCGCCGGATGTCATCACCGCGGTGAGGGCAATGATGGCGCAGGGAACCAGGACCTTGAACAGGGCGGCTCTTTGGAGCGTATGGATGCGCTCTTTGGGAATCCGTTCCAGATGATGGCGGCTTTCCAGAAATTTATCCTTCCCGACCAGCATATGATAAGGCAGGATCAGGAAAAAGTACAGGATCGCGCCGGTCAGGGCAACCTGGGCGAGAGCGTTGCTGTGCAGGAAGAGAGCTCCGATGTAGATCGCCGCGAATGCAATCAGTATCGGGAAGGCAGGGAGGGGGAGCAGATAGGCGTCTCCGGTCCATGAATGGTCTTCCTGAGCCCTGGCCTTGCGGCGGCTGTTGTCATTGGTCCGCATCCGGATCGCGTCGAGCAGATACAGAAGGAGGATCAGAAACTGAGGGATGCGCTCTGCCCCCATCAGGCTGATGCCCAGGGCATCTTCCAGAGCGAAGATCAGGGCAAGGGATGCTGCGCACAATGGGAAAGCGCCAAGGAGGAAGAGGACGAGATTCCGGGTCTTGTCCTGGATCACGTACATCAGGGCCGCAGGAAGGGCGAAGGTGAGGGTGAGCAGGTACAGGGGGAGAAAACGTGTCTGTGCAGCCATAGCTTCCGGCGCGGCCATGCTCAGGATCGTAATATAGGAAAATGTGGGCGCCATCGTCGCAAGCAGAAGCAGGAAGTGGAGACGGCGGACGGCAATGATATAAAGGGTTGAGATCGTCATGGCTTTCCTGTCCTTCAAAATAGAGTAAGGAACCGTTACACATCAGACTGTTCTGAACAGCTCCTTACTAAAATCCCATCCTTAACCACGGTCCCAGACCGGAAGGATGTGGAGATTCCGTTCATGCTCTTCACGGCGGTGCTCCTGGGTTCTGCACAGGATGGCAAGGATCCCGGCGTGGTCATTTCCCAGAACAGTGTGAATGGCGGTGCGCAATACGGGGCGGTCCGCGGCGGTGATAAAGACGGAGATTTCATCGCCGGAGCCGGGGAGCAGGGGATCCCCGGAAGGCGGCATCTGCGCGGCTGTTCCGGATGTTTCGCCGGTGACCGGAAGGCGGCCGGCGGAGCAAAGGAGCATCTCTTCAAAGGGCAGGAGCGGGGCAGTGTCAAAATCCGTTGTCAGGAATTCCTCTGCTGCCGTCATGCCTCCGGCGGTCAGGCAGGAAGGCAGGAATGTGAATCGCTCCTTCGCCTTACCATCCGGTGGCTGGCAGTTGACCAGCAGGGAGGCATCCTTTTGATTCTTTCCCAGGTTCCGGATCAGGGAGGCTGCGATGGAGATCCCCAGTTCACGCAGCGTATCCGAGAAGGGATTGCCGGGGTCTTTGGATACGTCAAGGAAGATCCGCACACGGAGTGCCCTGGTGGACGCATAGGTATTGACCATCAGCGACCCGGTTTTGGCGGTTGCCTTCCAGTTGATGGTTTTCATGGGATCGTAGATGGTATATGGACGGATGGAAGCAAACACAAAGGGATCTTCGATCACGCGCCGGGCGCTTTCCTGTTCTCCGAGAACCACCTCAACTGCATGCAGAAGGAGGCGGCAGTCAGCGTGAGCAGGATAGACATACAGACTGCCTTTGTCCGGATCATTGTCTGGATCAGAAGAAGGATCCGCCGGATCCATCAGGTATGTTCTGTGAAAGAGCCTGGAGGGAGCCTGGCAGGTGAGCTGGCTGACGCGATAGCGGCCTCTTTGGAGCGCTGTCATCGGATAGCGCCGTATGATGCGTTCCATTCCAGCAACAGCGAAAAGATCCCGCTTGTAAATGAAGTCGCTCTCCAGCGTATTCTCGGCATCCTTAAAGTGAAGTCCTCTGGGTACCCGGAATCCGATCTCCAGGATGGGGATCGAGAGCTTTTTGCGGTTTTCAATGACCTCTGTCAGCTCGAACGTTTCCCTGGCATAGACATGGGGCTGCGTAAACCGGACCTGAACAAAGAGCGCACGGTACCAGTGCCGTTGATAATAGAATCCAAACAGCAGAAGAACGATCGCCGCGCCGATCAGAAAGACTGCAATCATAATCGATTATCCCCGTTTCCAGTTTTCCGTGGGGACTTCCGTCCGTGCGAGCGCAGTGAGAATGCGGTCCTCTTTTTCCTTTGCGGAAGAGATTCCCTGAAAGAGACAGCGGTGTGCCAGCACAGGGATGGCGCATTCCTGAATATCCTCCGGTGTTACGTATTCTCTGCCCCGCACAAGGGCAAGCCCCTGGGATGCGCGGACCAGGGCAAGGGTTCCCCTGGGGCTGACGCCTTCTTCTAAGCGTGGGATCCTTCCCGGAAAAACGCCGGTGGATGATGCTCTGCCGCCCGCTGGATCTGACACAAAGCTTCCGCCGGAGCCTGTGTAGGCCGGATCGGAGGGGACACTGCCTGACAGCTCCCTCGTGCATCGGATGAGCTGTGTGATGTAGAGGCGAAGATCCGGATGCACAAAAACACTGCGGCAGGCTGTGCGCAGGGCGCGGATCTCTTTGGCATCGCAGCAGGCCTGGAGCCTGGCGAGGGGCTGATCCTCTATAAAGCGGTCGATCATGGAAAGCTCTTCTTCCTGTGTCATGATGCCCATGCTGATCTGCATGAGAAAACGGTCCAGCTGTGCCTCGGGAAGGGGAAACGTTCCGAGCGTTTCCACCGGATTCTGCGTCGCAATGACAAAAAAAGGATCCTCCAGAGGCCGGGTCTGACCGTCTACGGTTACCTGATGCTCCGCCATGCATTCCAGCAGGGCGGACTGGGTGCGCGGTGTTGCGCGGTTGATCTCGTCCGCCAGCAGAATATGGCAAAAGACCGGCCCTTCCCGGAACACAAACCGGGACTTTGACTGATCAAAATAGTTCAGCCCGGTGACATCGCCCGGCAGCAGGTCCGGGGTGAACTGAATCCGGGAAAAGGACAGGGATGCCGAAGCGGCCAGACTTTTCGCAAGCATCGTTTTCCCTGTGCCGGGCACATCCTCGATCAATACATGGCCGCCGGCTGCAAGGCAGACCAGAAGAAGCTCGGTGGTGCGCTGGCTGCCGACGATTACCTTGTTGATGTTATCCTGCAGCTTCTGCAGGGTATTCGTGCATTCTGACATGGCGGTACCGTGTCCTTTCTGGAAGCTGTCATATGGTGACAAGTTACACCCCGCTCCACATGCAGCCCCGCAAAGCGGGGTGTGATCTGTAACGTCATATGCGGCAGTGCTTTGGGAAACAGTATAGCATGAGTTGCAGCGGGGCAGGTAATCAGCTCAGAGGAAACTTTTGTCAGGGTCGGGAAAAAGATCGGCCGCAATGACCCCTGTCCATGCGGCAGCGGGAAAAAGTATAAATTCTGCTGCGGAAGGAATTAAGATCTGCAGAAAAAAGCCGGACAAAACAAAAAAGAAAAAGGCTTCATAAATCTGGCCAAAGTGGAAAGAAAACACTTTCCATCCTGAAAGATTTCTGCTATACTATTTTCTGTCGATGCGGTCAGAGCATTGGCAGGGAACATGTTTCTGTAGCTCAGCAGGATAGAGCGTCCGCCTCCTAAGAATTCGCCAGAGCGATTGAAGGGGCGTGCGCTTGCACCCCACTAGCCGAGCCTGCAGCATCTGAACAAACGCGCAAGACCAGGTGGAAGACGGTCGGATCACGGAAGAAAATTGATTCAGACCAAATGTCACACAAAACAGATCCTGTTCTGCCTGGTATGATCGCCATCATTAGCTGAATGATCTTCCGGCTAATCAAAATGCTGGAAATCAGATACCGGTCACCGGAACCGAACAGGCGAAAAACCCAGTGTTTAAGCCAAAAATCCGGAATAAGTCTGCGTAGCTCAGCAGGATAGAGCGACCGCCTCCTAAGCGGTAGGTCGGAGGTTCGAATCCTCTCGTGGACGTCACACAAAGCGGGATGTCGTGCATCACAAACGTGACAGACATCCCGCTTTTGGTTTTTCCGGGACTATGCAAAACCTTTTTTTAGAGCCCTCTCTGGGATGCCTCCCGGCTAAGAATTGATTAGCCGAAAGCCAGAATCCAGCTAATCAAATCGCCCGTCAGCTAATCCCCGATAACGAGGGCTTCAGCTAAGAAAGGCACTCACCTTGAAGAATGGACGCAGTCCATCAGGGGTGATGCAGGATGATTTGAGGCAGATTCATGGTAATTCGGAGCATCAATCCACTTTACCGGTAGCATCTGACAGGCTTTGAGAGGAACCCTGCGGAGGCATGGCTAAGGAAACTTAGCCGAACTTTATTCAGTTGTATTAGCTGTGGCTAATCCTTTCCAGAATCTTTCTTATTACAAGGAAGTGGGAAGGAAAGGCTGCAGCTTCGAAGACGGCAAGCCCGTCTGGATCAGATCGAACCCATACATCTGGTCCAGGCGGGCTTTTTTGCGCTGGCTGCAAGCAGCCAGGACTGCATTTGGAAGATGCGTGATGTTTATGGCATTGCTTAAGAGAGCCTTTGGTATTGCCTGAGAGCGCACCCTGTGCAGCAGGAGCAGAAATCTGGACCACAACAACAACGAAAAGGAGGAAAAGCATGCAGCAGGATGAAATGATTATCGAGATTGCCATCGAGCGTCTCAAGAGCTTTCCCGGCTCACCATTCAAGGTGGCAGATGACGAGCCGATGTCCAGACTGACTGACAGCATCCGTACCTTCGGCATCCTCACGCCTTTGATCGTACGGCCCATACCGGAAGGCTGCTATCAGATCATCTCCGGACACCGGCGCAAATACGCTGCAGGGAAGCTTGGATACAGGAAGCTTCCTGTCATCATCCGGGTCATGAAAGATGATCAGGCCCTCGTAGCTATGGTCGATTCCAATCTCCAGAGAGAGAAGATCCGGGTCAGCGAGAAAGCATTTGCCTACCGGATGAAGTACGACGTGATCAAGCGGGAAGGGAAGCATCCGAAGGATTATTTCTACGGGGAAAAGTACCGTGGGATGAAAACCATTGAATTCATGGGAAAGGAGCAGAAGGACAGTCCGAAGCAGGTACAGCGCATGCTCAACGTCACCCGGCTGATTCCGGAGCTTCTGAAAAAACTGGATGAAGGAAGACTGGGATTCACACCGGCAGCGGAGCTCGCCCTCCTGTGCAAAGCGGAACAGTACCTGCTGAACGACGCAATGGAGTACACCCAGACCGCGCCGACCCTGTCACAGGCAATCCGAATCCGGCACATTTCAGCCAGAGAAGACCTGACGATGGAACACCTCGAGAAGATTCTGAATGAAAACAACAAAAAGGTTTTAAAAAGAGTCGTCTTCGCAGACAGCACCATTTACCGCTATTTCCCACCGGAAGAATCCCCGCAGGAAATCAAGGAGAAGATCCTGCAGATGCTGAAGGACAGGGATAGTCAGAAAACGAGCCGTGCAGAAGGACAGAAAGCAGGCCGTGCAGAAGGAAGCGGGTCTGTCAGAAAGAAACCGGGTCAGGCAAACGGAAAGGAGGATGCAGCATATGTGTAAGGTTATTTCCGTATCGAATCAGAAGGGCGGCGTCGGCAAAAGCGCCGTTGTTGAAAACCTTGGGGTCGGTCTCGTCAGGGCAGGGAAGAAAGTCCTGCTGATCGACGCAGACCCGCAGGGATCCCTAACGATCAGCCTTGGGTACAAAGAGCCGAATGACATCAGTATCACACTGGCGACGATCATGATGTGCATCGTCAATGAAGAAGACTTTCCGGCAGATTATGGGATCCTCCACCACGAGGAGGGTGTCGACCTCCTTCCGGCAAACATTGAACTCTCCGGCATGGAGATCTCGCTTGGAAACATGGTGAGCCGCGAAATGATTCTGCGCGACTACATCGACCGGGTTCGTGATACCTATGATTACATCCTCATCGATTGCATGCCGTCCCTTGGTGTCATGACGATCAATGCGCTGGCAGCAGCGGATCGGGTCATAATTCCCGTCCAGGCAGCATACCTCCCGCTGAAAGGCCTCCAGCAGCTGATCCACACTGTAAACGTTGTGCGGAAGCGGCTGAACAAGAATCTCGTGATCGAAGGGATCCTCATAAACATGGTGGACTACCGGACAAACTATGCGAAGGACATTACGCAGATGCTGCAGGAGAACTACGGCGGTACCATCGGCATCCTTGACACATATATTCCGTTTTCCGTCAAAGTCGCCGAAGCCAGCGCCTGCGGAGTCAGTATCTATCGTTACGCGCAGAGAAGCAAGGTGGCAGGATGTTTCGAAACACTTACGAAGGAGGTCATGAGCAGATGAGCAAATACACAAGACCCGGCCAGAAGATCCAGCTGAAAAATGTGAATGAGCTGCTCGGTGTAGTCAATGAAGAATCCGCAATGGACATAGAGATCGAAAAGATCAGTCCGTTCAAAGACCACCCGTTCAAGGTGACAGACGATGAAAAGATGCAGGATCTTGTCGAGAGCATCCGGGTAAACGGCATCCTTACACCGGTACTGATCCGCCCAGCGGGAAATGACCAATACGAAATGGTTTCCGGACACCGCAGGATGCACGCGGCGCAGGTGCTCGGACTGAAACGGATTCCCGCATTCATCAGAGAAATGACCGACGATGAAGCCACCGTGAGGATGGTCGACTCCAACATCCAGAGGGAAGAGCTGCTTCCGAGCGAGAAGGCGTTTGCTTACAAAATGAAAATGGACGCGATGCGGAGACAGGGGGTTCGAACAGATTTAACTTCTGCTCAAAATGATCAGAAGTTAACAAGCTCAACATCGCGAACTTTATTAGCAGAGCAGTTTGGAATCAGCGGAGCTCAAATATCACGCTATATTCGGCTCACAGAACTCATCCCAGGATTGCTTAATCTCGTCGACAAGAAACGTCTTCCATTCACTGTTGCGGTGGAGATCTCATATATCGATCCGGAAGTCCAGGGATGGCTATATGAGTACATCCGGGAGAACGGGCAGGTAAAGCTGAACCAGATCAGTGCATTGCGGGATCAGATGAAAACAGGCGTTATCTCCCAGTCAAAGATGATCGAGATATTGAATAACAGTCAGCCGGGAAGACTGCCTTCCCTCAAGCTGACATTTACAGAGAATAACCTGCGGGAATTCTTCCCCGAGGGGTACTCTGTTTCTCAGATGAGAAGTGTAATCGAGGATCTTCTGTCAGAATGGAAAATGAACCGGGAGGAGGGTGGATTGTATGAAGTTTAATTATTTTTACGGGGCACAGGCAGACCAATTCAACTTTATCAAGATTCCAAAGATGATGATCAGTGATCCGGTTTTTGCACCATTGTCATTGACTGAAATAATGGTTTACGCGTTCTTCCTGGACAGGATGAATCTGTCCTCCAAGAATAAATGGTTTGATAAAGAGAAGCGGGTTTATATTGTTTATCCGATTACCGAGATTCAGGAAGATCTGCGGATCGGAAGGAAAAAGGCAATGGAAGCGATCGCAAACCTTGCCGATTTCGGACTGATCGAAAAGAAGCGACGTGGTCTGGGACAGCCCAGTCTGATTTATGTAAAAAACTTTATGGATGCAATCAGTAAAAACAAAGCCAAAGTCAAGGAGACGGAAGGTCCCAGGATCGAAGTGCCCGACCTGTCCGGTCTGGATGGAGGAATGGAGCATTCAGAAACGTCAGGACGGAAGGCACAGAAAAGGGACTCTAAGCAGGCAGAGGTATCAGAAAAGGCACCTCAAGAAGTGTCGAAAATGGAACTTCTTGAAGTACAGGAAACGACACTGATGTGCACCCCTGTAGGGTAACACTTTCTTGTGACTGAAACCGTAGATGGTA
>CAMJIC010000064.1 GCA_946405675.1 uncultured Clostridia bacterium | reverse complement strand
TCTGGTACTGTTTTCTGTATTCCGACGGCATCATGCCGGTCACCTTGCGGAAGGAACGGTTAAATGCCGCTGAGGTAGAGAAGCCGCAGTTCATGGCGATCTGGGTCAGATTCTGGTCAGAATTGCGCAAAAGCCCCAGTGATGTCCTGACCCGCAGGCGCATGACATAATCGGCAAAGTAGATCCCTGTATTCTTCTTGAAAATGCGTGACAGGGTAGAGGTGGATACAAACATCTCCGCCGCAAGATCCGACAGATTGATCTCTCCATGGATATGGTTGATGATGTACTGCATCATCTGCTGCATCCGCACATCCGTCTCGTTCTGATCCGCCTGGGCCTGTCCCTGCCGAAGCTGATATTTCTCGATCAGGCAGTCCAGAAGCCGGAACATCAGGCTGTCCAGCGCGGCCCGCGTCTGATGGCTGTCCATGATGTATTCCGTTGTCATCTCCTGCAGGATCATACGCAGATCCTGGCAGGAATGCGACGAATCCTTCGCCGAGTTCACATACAGCATCAGGGTCTTCCGGTCCATCACCTGGGAAATGAGCCCGATCGAAAAGGATGCCACTGCATAGATGGCGCCGTTTAAGCCGCTGACCGTATACTCCGTGCCGGAATTGATCAGAAAGATGTCCTCCTTGCGCATCCTGGTGACATCCCCGTAGCAGCCCACACTCATCTCGCCGTCCAGCAGATATAAGACGACCAGGTCAGTCTGCATGAAGCTCCCGCCCGTGCCGGAGCTGACGATTGTATAACTGAGCGGATTTAATCCCATTCCCATCTGCTGTATCCTTCTCCAGTATGCTTCACCCCTGCCTGCGGGCTGTCTGCTGTGTCAGCTGTGTGATCAGCTCCTCATCAATGATCCCGTCCGCGGGCGTATAGCCGTACATATTCTGAAACCGCTCGATGCAGCTTGCGGTCTGCCTCCCGCAGATCCCGTCCGGCGTACCGCACAGAAATCCCAGGCCATTGAGCAGCTCCTGCACCTGCATGATCTTTGCCGGATCAACGGATGCATTTCTCGTCTCATCCGCACTCATCGCATCCATCTGGTTCACCGCGTTTTTCAGGTTCTGGTACTCCTGCGCCAGGTTCAGGCCATAGAACTCACACAGCTCCACCAGCGCATAAGCGCGGTTGTAATAACCCGCCGTGTAGAGACGGTTGGCCTCGTCTGAATCCTGCTGCGTTTCCCATACCTCCCGGGCCTGATACTGCTTCTCCAGTCCCAGGCAGTACTCCGAACACAGATAGAGGACATTCAGGTCATCAAACTGAGCCGAATGATAAGCGTCATAAAAGCCGCGTTCCACCTCCGCGCAGGAGAAACGGAAGTCCCACATCTCATCCTCGCTCATGGCGCTGACTTCCTCATTGGTATGCGCCCGGGCCGCCTCCTGGCGGGCATTGAAGGATGCCGCAATATCGGCGAGGAAGGACTCCGTACTCTTCACCTGGGATGACTGCGCAGCTGCCGCTGCGTCAGATGCGGCCTCCCCGCTTCCCGGACCGCCCTGCCCTGACTGGCTTCCGGATTCAGATGCTCCATTGGAACCTGCAGCTTCCTGTCCGGCATCCTGGCCTGCAGACCCGCCGGACGTGCCCTGCAGGTCCTCCCCCTTCAACCGGGCCAGCTGCTCCCGCAGCGCCTGATTCTCAGACTCAAGCTGGTGATATGCCTGCTCCTGCTGCGCGTCGGTCAGGTCATCCCAGTCAACCGTAACCGCGTATGCCTGGGCGCAAAGGCTGCCGCCAAAGAGCGTCGCCGCCAGGACAGCCGCCGCCCCCCTGTGTGGTCTCATGTTTCTTCTCCCCTTTTCCTATATCCCCTTAAGATCTGCCGCGAAATAAGGATCTGTTACAGAATAACTTGTACATCCTGCCAGACAACGTCCCGCGTCGTTTCTCCTGTATTCCCCTGCCGCGAAAGCTCTTGAAGAATGATACTGGTCACCTGATGCCTGCTTTCGCCTCTTAACTGCTGCAGGCATCAAGCCTGCTTTCACCAGTCACCCCAGCAGCGCGACACCGTTGCTTGCGCCGATCCGGCTCGCCCCGGCCTCGATCAGTTCCTTCGCCTCCCCTGGCGTATGGATCCCGCCGGATGCCTTGACCCCAAGGCGGTTCCCTACCGCCTGGCGCATGAGAGCGACATCCCGCGCATTTGCCCCGCCGGTGGAAAAGCCGGTGGAGGTCTTTACGAAAGCGGCTCCCGCTTTCTCACTCAGCACGCAGGCACGCACCTTCTCTTCGTCCGTCAAAAGGCAGGTCTCGATGATCACCTTGACAATCGAGGGCTTTGCCGCCTCCACAACCGCGCGGATATCCGATTCTACATATGCATCGTTCCCTTCCTTCAGCGCGCCGACATGGATCACCATGTCAACCTCATCCGCGCCATCCTCCACGGCACATTTTGCCTCAAAAGCCTTCGCCCGGGTGCTCATCGCCCCCAGCGGGAAGCCGACCACACAGCAGGTCTTCACACCGCTCCCTGAAAGCTCCTGCGACACCAGGCTGGCATAGCAGCTGTTGACACACACACTCGCAAAGCCATGCTCCCTGGCCTCTTCGCAGATCCTCCTGATATCAGAGCGCTTCGCGTCTGCCTTCAGAAGGGTATGGTCGATCATCCCCGCAAGCTGTCTAACGTCCATTCTCAGTTTCCTCCCTCCTGCGCAACTTCATTCATTCTCATGCTTCTTCATCCATCTTCTGCTTCTTCATCCATCTTCTGCTTCTTCATCCATCTTCCCTACCTGAAGCTTCACTGAGGTATGAAGATTCTCCACCGTAAACCGGAACGGCAGCATCTCATCCAGCGTATGCACCACATACTCTTCCTTGCTTTTGGCAAGATAGATCGGAAACCTTCCGGTGCAGAATTCCGACATCACCTGGCGGCAGACTCCGCAGGGCGGGCAGAATTCAAGTTCACCGCCCTCCAGCCCTCCGCTGATTGCGATCGCCAAAAAATCATGCACCCCTTCACTGATGGCTTTGACAAATGCAGTCCGCTCGGCACAGCTGCAGGGAGAGTAGCTGGCATTCTCCACATTGCACCCGGTGAAGATCCGCCCGTCCTGAGCAAGGAGCGCGGCTCCCACACGGAAATGAGAATAGGGCACATAGCTCCTGCTCCGCATCTCAAGCGCCATGCCGCAAAGCTTTTCTATCATTTCATGATTCAATCCATTCTCTTCCATCTCTCGCTCCCAATCATGCAAACCCTCTCTCACTCACAATCATGAAGCACCTTCGGTTCTGCCTGCAGACCCCTGGTACATCGAGGCATTCTGACACAGCGATTGAAAAAACAGGGAGGCAAGCTGTAAATGTCAGGTGACTATTCAGAACAGCCCGAAACACTTGCTGCATCCTGCCTGATCAGGATCCGGATCGCCTCGACCGCTGTCCGGATCGCCATGGTTGTGTCATGCACCTGCTCATTGTCCAGGCCTGCCTTGGCCCTTTCCTGGTTCGCAATCGCCAGGAGCACCGTGCCCACACGTGCCTTCAGGCAGGCACCGACAATATACAGGGCATCCGATTCCATCTCAGAAGCCAGGCAGCCGCACTTAAGCCATGCATCCCACTTGTTCAGCAGGTCATAACCTACCGGCTTGACCTCCGGCTCATGTTGTCCGTAGAAAGAATCCTTACACTGCACCACGCCCAGATGGGAAGTGCAGCCCAGCTGATCCGCTGCCGTCTTTATCGCCGTGATCACGTCAAAATCCGCCACCGCCGGATACTCGATCGGCGCATACTCCCTGCTTGTCCCTCCGAAACGGATCGCTCCCGTCGCGATCACCAGGTCTCCGCCCCGCACATCCAGCTGCATGCCGCCGCATGTTCCCACACGAAGAAAGGTATCCGCGCCGCAGCGCTTCAGCTCCTCCATCGCGATCGCCGCTGACGGCCCGCCGATCCCGGTGGACGTCACAGAGACCTTCACACCGTCCAGCGATCCGGTATAGGTCGTAAATTCCCTGTTGTCCGCAATCAGAACCGGATCATCCAGATACTCCGCGATCTTCTTGCAGCGCTTCGGATCTCCCGGCAGGATCACATACCTTCCCACTTCACCCGGCGCCACCTGAATATGGTAAAGCTTCCCTGATCCTTCTGAATAATCAATCATGGTCTCTTCCTCCTTTGCAACCATAGACATCAAACTACACTTTTTCGATCCTGCAGCTTCCTTGAATTTTCGAGTGCCCTGAACACTGCCGTCCAGTTCCTGCCCTTTGTGGAAGACCGGAAGACCTGCAGAATCTCCTTATTGGGCAGGAACAATTCCTTCCGCTCGCTGTCATATCCCAGGTATCCCAGATGGATCAGCATCGTCAGGATATCGTCTTTGCTGTGGAAGGTCATCATATCATTCTGATATCCAGAAATATCTACAGGAATCCTCCCGCCTTCCATCAGGATCGCCACATCCTCCTTCAATCATCCTGAATCCCGTCTGCAACAAACATACCACGAAATGCACATTGCTTCAAATCATCTGCTGCACAGTCCACTCCAATACACGCGCCTTCATCTCTTCCACATCCAGAACACCCAGCGCAAAGCCCTTTCTCACCAGATCCCCATTCAGGATGTCGTCGTACTTGTCAAAGACCGGCACTTCCTTTGGGTAAAGCAGCTCCATCGGATCGATCCCGGAGCGCGCTTCCTCCTGGGTAATCTCCAGGAATTCCTTCGGGCCGACGCCCAGGGTGAACTGGATAAAATAAGGCCGGACTGAATTAAAGCCCTTCAGACCGAGCCGTTTTGCGCACCGGATTCTCAGGAAACGCTCCAGAGCCAGGAAGGAATAGCTTCCCAGCCACGGCGTCAGGCAGTACATATTCCCGCCCAGTGGCACCAGGGGGCGGTAGCCGATGCCGCTGTGGGCACTGTCCGCGCGGGCTGTGGCAAGACGGGCATTGGCATTTTTCAAAAGATACGGGTAGGTCTTTGTATCTGTCAGCACATCCCGCATCTTCTCCAGGATCTTCGTGTGGATATCACCCGGCTCATCGCCGAAATAGGCAGGCACCTTCCCCTTCACCATATGGCAGTAGACCTGGTGGTGGGTGCGGTCAACCTCCTCGACCACCCAGACATGTCCGGCGATCGCAATCCGGTCTCCGATGGGGGGCGGCTTTACGATCGTCCCGATCTCCTGTGACTCACACCGGACACTGTACTCCTCATTTTCCTGAAAAACCGCGTAAAACTTGAACGAATTCGTGATCCGCTCTCCCGCCAGGCCGACAATCAGGCCGCCGTTCTCTGTCACCTGAATGTGATCCTTTTCAATCAGGTCCTTCAGCAGAACCCGGAAATCGTCCTTCGTGATCAGCCGGAAGGGAGCCAGTGTCAGCACGGCGGACGCAAGAGCGGCCGGGGTCATCTCCCCGCTTCCCGCAAGCGTGCTCATGGTCTGATGGTACAAAAGGCTGAAGGGCAGCCGTCCCTTCCTCGGCGGCTCGACCCATCGTTCTTCAAGATACAGCTGCACCAGAGCGATCCCCTGAAGCAGCTTCCACGGAACCTTGTCAGGAAGCAGATCCCTTGGCTCCGCGTGTTCCTCCCGCATCACAAACCACATCTCGCACGGCTCAGAGCGCCGGCCGGTCCGTCCCATCCTCTGAAGAAATGACGACACCGTGAATGGGGCATCGATCTGAAACGCCCGCTCGAGCTTCCCGATATCAATCCCAAGCTCCAGCGTGGAGGTCGTACAGGTCGTCAGCGCACTGTCCTCATCACGCATCTCATCCTCCGCCGTCTCCCTGAAGGAAACCGAAAGGTTCCCGTGATGGATCAGAAAACGGTCCGGCTCATGGTTCGCCTCGCAGTAAGCGCGCAGCGTGGTGGTAACCTCCTCGCACTCCTCCCGTGAATTGCTGAACACAAGGCATTTCTTTCCCCTCGTGTGCTCAAAAATGTATCCCATCCCGGGGTCTGCCGCCAGGGGCGCCTTGTCGGTCGCCTTCCGGCTGAGGGGATCATTCTCCTCGAGGCGGACCCCCTCCTCCGGATCCTGCGCATTTCCCCGTACTTTCCGGACATCTACATCATATCCATGGGATTCCCTCACGCCTGCATCATCACCGGGAAGTGGATATTTTGCGCTGCTCAGAAGCGGCCCGGCCGCAGAGGGGATTCCGCCAGCCCATGCGCTCTTCTCCGGATTCTCCACGATATCCGAAGCCTGTGGGGCGGTATGATAAAAATGCTCCATCGACAGCCGCCACCGCATTCCCTTTGCCTGGATCTGCGGGATCACGCAGCCCCGTCCGCTTCCCGCTGAAAGAAACCTTCCTGCCTCCTGCGGATCCCCGATCGTCGCAGAGAGCCCGATCCTGCGTGGATTCGACCCGGACAGCCGGCACAGCCTCTGGATCAGGCAGATGCACTGTCCTCCCCGGTCGCCCCTGAGCAGGGAATGGATCTCATCGATCACAACATATCGAAGATCTCCGAACAGACTTGGAATTTCCCCGTGCTTATGCATCAAAAGTGCTTCCAGGGATTCCGGTGTGATCTGGAGGATCCCGGAGGGTGCCTTCAACAGCTTTTTCTTATGGGATGCCGAGACATCTCCATGCCAGTGCCAGACAGGGATCTGAGCCTCCCGGCACAGGTCGTTCAGCCGGATGAACTGGTCATTGATCAATGCCTTCAGAGGTGCGATATACAGGCATCCCACGGAGGATGGCGGATCCTCCATGAACTGCGTCAGGATCGGAAAAAAGGCAGCCTCCGTCTTACCGGAGGCTGTGGAGGCGCACAAAAGTACATTCTGCGTCGTATTGAAAATCGCGTCTCCCGCCGCTACCTGGACTGCGCGCAGATTCTCCCATCGATTCTGATAGATAAAATCCTGAATGAACGGAGCATATCTTGAAAAGATATCCATGTGCTTCCCTTTCCTTCATTCCTGATTGAAAGCTCCGCAAGTGCAGTACGACATTAGCTGTCACAGGCCACACCTACTGCCTGCGTTCCGGCCTGCGGGTGTGCCTGCCGGCAGCAAGACAGCCTGTAACACCTGCTGCGTCTGCGGCTCCTGATGCTATGCAGATTTCCGGAAGAATCTACAGGACAAAATCCGCATATTCCTCGCTGACCTCACCGGCCGCAGCCGCGTCAGACTGGGCATAGGAGAATTCATCTGATCCAAGAAGCTGGGCCACATCCGTATCCGGGTGCTGGTACAGGATGTCCAGAAGCTCAATGAAATCCCGGATCACCTCACGCGGCGTAATATGGGTATCCGCCCCGATGCGTCCGTATTCAATCCGGATGAATATCACCAGGTCACCGGTCTGGACCGTGCGGGGATAGCCGTACAGCCCGGCATGCATGTCCGCAAGCTTCTCGCACAGCACCATCATCTCCTCCGAGGACAGCGGCTCCAGCCGGATAACCGGTGAAAGCAGATCCCGGGAGCCTTCCTTCGAGAACTTGCCCTCCTGCAGCCTGGAGCGCAGCGCTTCATAGCTGTAGATGCCCCTGCGTGTATCCTCCACGCACTGAGGCGTCCCGCTCATGAGGATACCCAGGTACTGTGCCTTCCCCTGAAGCGTGTCATTGTACATCGTCAGGATCTTCTCGTAATTATTGTTCCTGGCAATCGACTGCGGGATCTTGTAAATGTTCACAAGTTCATCGATGAACAGGAGCATGCCTTTGTACCCGGCCAGTCGGAAAAACATCGCAAACAGCTTCAGATATTCATACCAGTCATCATCGGTGATGATCGAATTGACGCCGAGCTCCTTCTTCGCCTCGGTGCGGGTCGTATACTCTCCCCGGAACCATTTGAGCACCCGGGCACGGATCTCATCATCATCCGCAAGATATCCGCGGTAATACAGTGTGATCAGGCGCGCGAAGTCGAAACCGTGCACCATCTCATTCAGGGAACGGACCACCTCACGGATCCTTCGCTCCACTGCCAGGTCAAAGGGAGATGGCTCCAGGGAGCCTCCCTTTGCGTCCGGCATCAGGCCTTCCTCCTCCATCACGGCCGACTGCACCGCGCTGATCCAGCGCTCCAGGACAAGGGTCAGGGCTCCGCCCTCGGGCTTTGTCTTTGTCGCAAGATTCCCGATCAGTTCCCTGTAAGTCGCAAGTCCCTGCCCCCTGGTTCCCTGAAGCCTCCGCTCCGGGGACAGATCCGCATCCATGACAACAAAGCCCTTGTCCATCACATTGTTCCGGATGGTCTGGAGCAGGAAGCTCTTACCGCTCCCGTAGCGTCCCACAATAAACCGGAAGGACGCGCCGCCCTCGCCGATGATCTCCACATCGCGCAGCATTGCCTCAATCTCGCTCGCCCTTCCCACTGTAATGTAAGGGAGGCCGATCCGCGGAACCACGCCGCCCTTCAGGGAGCTGATCACCGCCTGTGCCACCCGTTTCGGCACCTTCCTTTGCTGCCGCATATTCTCATTGCTATTCTGATTCTGTGTCATATCTTCCTGAATTGGTATGAATTCCTGTCACTGTGTTGCACGGGCAGAATCCGCCACGAATGAAGATCCTGCCGGAAATAATGATTCATCGTGCCTGTCTGTTTTCCGTCTCCGCGTAAAAAACCTCGCCATACTTCGCTATTCTGACGCTTCTATCTCCCCAGAAGCACTCTCACATCCTCAATGTAGTCATCCACCAGGCACCAGCCGCTGCTTCCTTCTTCCACGATGGAATCCCCGATCTCGTCATAGGCTTTTTCATTGATTGCATCGATAAAGACAGATGGCAGCACCTTGTTCTCCCGGAAATAGTCCTTGCCGTTTTTCCCTGCAAGGAGCAATTCCAGAAAGGCACGCTCCTCCGGATGGAAGATCCCATCCTCCGATCCTTCCCGGGAACCGTCCTGCACCGGGACATTCCCGATTTTTGCAGCCGTCCCCGGGAAATCCGCAGGCTCTGCAGATTCTGCCTCTCTGTCCGCGGATTCTGTCCGCCTGTCTGCATCTCCTGCAGACACTGCCCCAGGCTCTGCCCGTTCCCAGACAGATTCCTCCACAAAAGCATTCATTGCTTCTGACAGATCACCTTCCTGCGTTCCCTCCAGCAGCCGATCCCTGGTAATCGCGGCCTGTTCCCGGATCGCGCGAAGCTTGGACAGGTCCACCTGGATCTTCGGACGGTCCCGGACTGCCTTTTCCTCAATCCAGCGGTCATATTCTTCCCCGATCAGCCTCGCCAGAGCCTTGTCATGAAGCTTGTCCGGCAGACTGTTCCGGTAATGCATCTTTATGCGCAGAACCCTCTCGCATTCCCGCACGGTCGCATTCAATTCCCTCAGCGCCGCTTCATCACGCAGGACAGAGAAAGAATCCTTGTACCATTTCCCTTCCTGGAGCCGATAGGATGTGACCGGGCTGACTGTCACGACATCCCCTTCTCTGGCCTGCGGCTCATACGGGACCCATAAAAACAGCCTGGCCGGCACAGTCCTCCTTTTCCCAAGGAGCCTTGCCGCAAGCGTTTCCGAAACAGATCCCGGAGCACTGCCCTGTTCACGGCACAGTCTCCTGAACACACGGGCCATCACGCGCCATGCGTCCTCCCCGGCCTCCTCCAGAAACTGAGAACTCAGCTGGCGGCGTTCCGCCAGATGGCTGATTGCAAGATAAATACCGGCATCATCCGTACTTTCCGGATAAAGCAGCGTAATCATGTCACGTTCATTCGCAATATCCGGGATGCCATATTCCGACAAAATCTCCGGATCAGGCCCCCAGGAAATGACAAAGTCCGATACGATCTTATCCAGCCGGCGCATCTGTGTTTCCGTCAGCACGCAAGTTCCTCCGGCTGAGCCCGGCACACCGTATCTTTGTGGAACACCGTATCTCTGCGGCACACCGTATCTTTGTGGAACACCGTATCTCTGTGGCACACCGTATCTCTGTGGCACGCCGGAAACATACCAGCCATCCCTGGATGCTTTTATCTCCCGGTCCGCCCTGAAAGCTTTTGTTTTCCGGATCTCCCTCATTTCTTCGGGATATTTTGCCATGTAAACCAGCTTCAGCAGCTGATCAAATGCATCCTGCTGTGTGCCGGCGCCGATCAGGTTCACCAGCTCTGCCGCGTGCAGCTGTATAAAATCAATCCGGAGCGGAGCCTTCCCTTCCCTGCGGAACCGGGTACGCCATGCAAAATACTCGTGAAGCTCCCGCCTGCTCATTTCCTGATATCCCACATAAGAATGGTAATGATCCTCGTCGGAAATGGAACCCTCCTCTGAATAATCTTCCATCAGCCTGGCCTGCGCCAGAAATGCCGCTTTCCGTCCCTCGTCCGTGAGCTGGTAATCATTCTTCATCCGGATCAATCTGGAGAAAATGTCCTTGTTTCCCTCCCCGTCTGTCCGCTCCCCGCCCATAGCGCTGCCCGGAACCTCCTCTTCCGGCACCTCACCGGACAATGCCCCGGCCTTTTGCGGGCTCCGTCCCGTAAACAGCTCCTCCTGCGAGATCATCCTCCACCGGCTGTCCGAACCACCGGAAAAAGAGCGGCTGCTGTCACCGCCCTGCAAAGGTCGTCTGGGAATCTTTTCATCCTTGTACACGAAAGTCATGCGTTTATTATACCAATCCTGCCGAAGATAGAAAACACTTTTGGGGTGGCAGCGAGTGCTTTTTACTTGACACTCGCTCTGCCGTTGGGTACGATGATATCTGCAAACAATGCCCCTGTTATGAGTGGCAGTTCTTGTTTTGTTCCGGAAAGGAGAAGAGTATGATCCAAAAATCAGCAGTGCGTTTCCTTACAGTTCTTTCGATGGCCGCATTCACGGCATGCACGTCTTCCTGCTTTGTTTCCGCCGGGGAATCAGAAGCCGCCGGCCAGACTGAAATAGTTGTCTTTGCCGCCAAAAGCCTGAACACGGTCCTGGATGAGAGCATCATTCCGGCATTCCAAAGTCTTCACCCGGATGTTACCGTCATCCCCAGCTATGACAGTTCCGGAACCCTGATGATGCAGATTGAGGAAGGCGCGGAATGTGATGTCTTTTTCTCCGCGGCCCAGAAGCAGATGAACGAGCTGGAACAGATGGGATTCATAGAAGAAGGCACCAGGAACGATATCGTCAACAACCAGGTCTGTGTCGTCACCTTTGATGGCAGCGGTACGAAGGTGACTGGCCTGAAGGATCTTGCGGCGGCCTCCAGCATGGCGCTTGCGGATGGTTCGGTGCCTGTGGGGAAATACACCCGCGAAGCACTCGTTGCTTCGAATCTGATCGATGCACCGACGGACGGCGATGTATCCGCTATCACCACCGCTGAGATCTCGGATGCCCTCGGCGGCCTGGAGATCAATGAATGCGCGAATGTCGGTGCGGTCACTGCTGCTGTCT
>CAMJIC010000063.1 GCA_946405675.1 uncultured Clostridia bacterium | reverse complement strand
AGCCTGCCCAGCCGGGCAGTGAACAGAAACGCTGGCAGGAGTGTGACTTGTAACCCACGATCAGATAGAAAGTACCATGGAAAACGTGGGAATCGCTGCGGAAAAATCTGGTGACAATGAATGGGTTCAAATCAGTGACAGCTCATGAGGCCAGCAACATCATTGATTCCATATTTCCAGCCTGCGCCTCACTCTCCTCCATTGTCGTTCCATCCGGCATTGTGCCGCCCGGAGCAGCTCCGTCCGCCATTGTTCCCGTCGGCATTGCTCCACCTGGCATTGCCCCACCTGGCATTGCTCCACCTGGCATTGTTCCACCCGGCATTGCTCCGCCCGGCATTGCTCCGCCCGGCATTGCTCCACCTGGCATCGCTCCTGATGAACCGGATTCCGCTCCCGCAGTTGTGACGATATCACTCAATGAAATCGTTTCTGTTGTATCTCCTATGCTGAGCACATAATTCTCCCCGGTTCTCATCTCCGGACAGCTGATCAAAATCGCGGAAAAGCTGTATGGAACCGTCCAGGAAAGAAGAGATGCGCCAGCTTCCTCCTGAAGGGAAATGTCTGTCTCTTCCCCCTGGCTTGTTTCAGTCACGTATGTAACCGATGCCTGCGCCGACTCTGTGCTGACTCCTTCCAGCATGCCGCTGCTTCCGCAGGCAATGACCGTGCCGCCTGTTATCGTGAGAGTTCCGCCATTCTCGCTTCCAAAATCAAACGCATTATTCATGCCGCTGTCGTTCAGACTGATCCGGATATCGCCGCCTGAAATCAGAATATCTCCGTTGGAATCAATCCCATCAGAATCCATGCCGGTCTCATTTTCAATAAGAATTGTTCCCCCGCTGATATGAATCCAGGGAGAAGCTTCTGTGTCAACCGTTCCTTCCCCGGTTTCGGTTCCTGTGGTATTCCCTGTATCTGTCCCTGTATCGTTCCCGGTGTCTGTCCCTGTGGCATTCTCGGTGTCTGGAATAAATGGCATCCCGGTCGTATGCCCCGGCTGCTGCATATCATTTTGACCTGTACTGTCGCTCTGTTTCTCTGCTTCCTCCGTATCTCCTGACTCATTTTCGGAGGAATCACTCTGCTGCTCCTGCACCGGCACACCCTGCGCCTGTATTGCTTCGCTCCATTGGCTGTCCTCTTCTGAGGTGCCTTCCATGCTGCCCTCCGTTTCATCTTGCATGACGTCTGCCAGATTCCCTTGCATGATGCCTGCAGGACCACCATGTATGACGCCCTCTGTATCACCTTGCATGGCTCCCTGCATGCCGCCCATCGGAGCCCCCTGCATGCCGAACATTTCTTCAGAACTGTCGCCTGTACTGGCGTTTATTCCGTCATCCGCAGGATAGATCGCAAGATCTCCGCCCTGGACATCGATATAGAGAGCCTGTATCCCTTCATAACATGAATCGATCCGTATGCTTCCATCCGTAACAGTGCAGGTTCCGCCGGCTTTAATCCCGTGATGTCCCTGCTCTGTACCGGTTGTAATCGATATGCTGCCTCCTGCAATCGTAATGTCTCCAGGAGCAGTCATGCCTTCGTCAGCGCACTGTATGGAGATATCACCAGATTCCATATAGATATATGCGCCTTCATTATCGACAGCCATACCGTCATCTTCCGCGGAAAGATCCAGCACCGCTTTTGTGATCCGCAGGCTGTCATTGGCGTGAATCGCATCCTTTGGAGCCGATACGCTGATCGTCCCGCCTGTGATCACGAGATCATCATTTGCCGCTATCCCATGCTTGCAGCCGGCAGTTACCTTCAGCGTCCCGCTCCCGTTGATGGTCAGGTCATCATGCGCGAAGATTGCCCCATCCGTATTGTCAGAAAGTGCCTCATCGGAGTACGCATCCCCTGATGTCAGCGTATTGACAGAGCCCTCAGCGAGCGTCAGAAACACCTTATCCGCCTGATCCACGATCAAACAGGCATCATCCTCCCGCTCAATCGTCACGCCGTCAAACAGGATCCACACCTTTGCGGTATCCTCCGCGTCCACCACGATGCTGCCGCCGGACAATTCTCCCGACACAACATATTTCCCGGCCTGCGCGATGACGACATTCCCGTTATAAAGATAGCAGCCCGATCCCTGGATCTCTATGTCACCGGTATCTGACGACGAAGCCTCTGCCTTGGACGCTCCGAGGCGGATCACTGTCGCGCCGGAAGTATCCCATCCGGCATTCAGGTCATTCTCTGTAAACCAGGAGTCATCCGAATGTCCCTCCGCGTCCGCGTCAACTGCAAGTGTAATCCCGAACCTTGTTCCGTTCATAAACAGGACAGTCAGGACAATGGCAGCTGCCATTGCAATGGCGCAGATTCTGTCAATCCATCTATGCGTAGACATCTTATTCCCTCACTTTCCGGTTCTTCCCCACATCCTGCAAAGTATGCATATAACTGCTCAGAACCAGTTCTGAACAGTCATATGCACATATCTGACGATCCATTCGGAAATGTCTCATCCCATATAATCTCCGTTGTAGCTGACGAGCACTGCTCTCTGCACGCCCTGCATATCAGCCAGCTCATTGACAAAGTCCGTGTCGTCCTCCTTCAGGCGAACCTCCAGGTTCAGCTCAACCATCCCCTTCTGTACCGTCTTACTCTTGACATTACATTTCGTGACCCTGCCCTTCAGGTACTCCACAGCCTGTGTTTCCGATGAATGGTCGCTTACCGTCAGCACGACAATATACGGGTTGACGCCGCTCTTGCGGTTCGCGAAAACCAGGATTACAATACCGATCAGAACACTGCCGAAAGCTGCCAGGGGAATCATCCCTGCAGCAAGGACAATTCCGGCCGCGATCGCCCAGAATAAAAACGCGATATCAAGAGGTTCCTTGATTGCCGTCCGGAATCTTACGATCGACAGCGCACCGACCATACCTAAGGACAGAACAACATTGCTCGTCACTGCCAGGATCACGAACGTCGAAATCATCGTCAGGGCAACCAGTGTCACACCGAAGGTTGATGAATACATCACCCCTGCGTATGTCTTCTTGTAAATGAGAAAAATAAACAGGCCGATGCAAAAGGACAGTACCAGTGCAAGCACCATATCCACGATACTGACCGCTGCCACATTTTCCAGAAAACTGGACTTAAAAATATCACTGAACGTCATTGTCTTTGCTCCCTTCCTACGTTTGCCTTCCGTTTGAGATCCGCTGTTGAAAGCCGGTTTTATCCATATACCCGGCACTGTGCGTATTTGGAAAACGCCATCTCTCTCCTCCCCGGTGTCTGCACGCAGTCCCGGATAACGGAAGGGAGAAATTCATCCCACTTGACTTCCATCAGGATCGGGGCATCTCCCGCAGGGATCATGATACAATCCGGATTCAGAAAATCAGTTCCACGGATACCGGTACGGATGTCGTAATCAAACGTCACCCTCACATTTCCCGGCCTGTATATGAACGGCTCCCTGGTATAATCCACAATCGTCTTCGGTCTCAGTCCCTGATAGCGCATCTTCAGGTAAAGCTCCTGAACCAGACTCCTCCCGCTTTCCATCATCCATCCCACATCACCATCCACGATCCGCTGTGCTTCCTCCGCGGAAAGGACCTCACTGTACTTCGTCCCCAGCCCGTTTCGTTTGCTCTTCTTTTCCAGATGAATGAGAGATGTATCATGATTGTAAAAACGGATGCGGAATTTCTCCCTCATATTGACGCCATCAATCTTTTCCCGCAAAGCCCGGTCATTCAGGTTGTCAAAATACAGGCTGCGGATCAGATATCTGCCGCCCTCCGCGTGCGGATCCGGCACCGCTACCGCCCTTAACCGCTGTCTGATACTGATCAGGTCAGACATATTCAGCTCATGCTTCAGTTCATGCCGGTAGTGAATTCTCCTGTCCATCCATCGATCACCTCCCTGTACTGCCTCACTTCAAAAACCTTTCATAACTGTTCCAAACAGGTTCCAAACGGTTACATCCGTTCTCAACTCTTCAGCAAGTATGGAGAAAAAAAATGTTCAGACCGTGGTCTGAACATTAGGCGAACATTAAATTTTCAGGTAAAGACAAGTTACTCTCCATTATATCCTGATGCGGTCAGTTCCTCCGCCGCTTTCAAGCCAGACATACGAAAGGCGCGGCATAGCCGCGCCTTCGCCTGCAGTTAACGATGCCGGTCACCACAGTACATAGTACCGGTTTCCGTAGAAGTCCATCATGAGGCCGTCATCGATCCAGCTGTATTCGGTTCCATTGTTGTCATAATATGCGCCGCCGCCCGCGGATACGGTTACGGTTGCGCCGGTATCAACGGAAGACAGCATATGGGTTTCATTTCCATCATCGGAGTCATCGTCATAGTCAGGAACATAATCATTGTTCCCGGGGCCGCCCAGTGATGCCAGGAGAACCGTTCCGTCTGAGCCGTGATAGGTGTTGTCGCCGTTATCCCAGTACCTTACCCATCCGGACGAATAGTAGTATCCGTCGCTGTATGGCGTCAGGGTTTCCGCGTTTCCGTTCTCCCAGTATACGGTGAACGGAGCACCGCTCGGCTGGGAGCCTGAGCCGTTCTGCGGCTTGTTCGTTGTGTAGATCGTGCCGCTTCCTTTTTCAGCGAATTCATAATCGCTGATCCAGCTGTAGCCCTTTCCGTTGTTTGCGTACCAGTCATTGTCGGATGCTTCATAGACCGTGATGGCGTTCCCGTTAGAATCATAGATTGTCTTCGCGTTACCGGTAAAGGTAAGGCCGGTAGAAGCCGGAGCGCCTGCAGGCGCAGTGGACGAAAGGAACTCCGCCGAGACATATCCGTTCTTTCCTTCAAAGGAAACCTGGTACCAGCCATAATCCTTTCCATTCTTCTGAACCTTCCCGGTTACAGCGACACTGTTGCCGGTTCCAAGTCCGCCGATGACCGAATCATTGGTGGAATATCCGCTCCGGACATTGACGCCGGAGGTCGCGTACATCGTCGCGCTCATCGGAGCAACCGTATATTCACTTGATGGGGCGGAAGCATCCGCCTTTTTCTCTGTTTCCTTCTTCTCCGGCTCTTTCTGATCGGAAGCATTCTGCTGGGCCGCGTCTTCCTTCTTCACTGCCTGCTTGGTATCATACTGCAGGATCTTAGTAGTGAGAATCGCATTGGCCACATCCGGGATCTTCGCCGCATCCACGACCGAGCCAGTCACCAGGAATACTTCATTCTGTGTAGAGAATGCCGCCTGGTAAACATTGACATAATGGTCATCGGCAACCGTGATCTCCGGAAGCTTCTCCCCATTGGAATAATGATCCACCGTGATCAGGTTCGCCCCGTCGCTCAGGACGATCCACTTCTGCGGATCCTGCAGGGACTTCCAATCCTCATCCGGAAGGTCGATGGAAAGCACGCCGTCCGGGGACGTGTAAGTGGTTTTCGCAAACACCGGCACCGACATGCACAGGGCAAATGACGCTGCCAGCAGGGTCAGGGTTCCTTTTTTCATTTTTATACTCCTCCTTGATGTGATGCTGCCCCTCAGCATTTCCACAGTGGCAAAACAAGGAGCTGAAGAGCAACCGTTCCAACTGTGCAAAACCCATTATACCACAAGCAACGAGTCAGGTGCGCATTTATGATAACTGTTCAGAACAGGTTCTGGACAGTTATCATTTATGTTCCTCCGGCCGCCTGAACATTGTTGTGCGTCATCACATATTCCAGGAACGTCTTCTCCGGCAGTGGCCTTGAGAAGTAGAACCCCTGGATATAGTCGCAGTTCATGGTGATTAAAGCATCCAGCACTTCCCTGTCTTCCACGCCTTCCATCACCACCTGCTTGTTAATGCCGCGCATCATCTCCACCGTGTTCCGGATGATGACGCTCCCTTCATCCGTGAACATGTCATCGACCAGGCTCTTGTCGATCTTGATCAGGCGCAGCGGCAGCTTCCGCACTCTCCCGACATTCGAAAATCCCATCCCGTAATCATCAAGGGAGAGCGTATATCCCATTTCCAGCAGACGGTTCAGGTTATCCGACATGACACGGTCAATCGACTCAATCATCGTCTCCGTGATCTCAAAGTTCACGCAGGAAGGATCAATCCCATATCTCTCCTGCAGCTCCTGAATCCTCTGTACAAGCTGGGGCTGAACGCACTGTGCCACAGAGAGGTTGATCTCGATAAATGAAATGCCGGCCTTTTTCAGGTCATGCTCCGACATAAACCGGAATACCGATTCTATCACCGCCATCCCCAGCAGCTCGATCATGCCGGTTCTCTCCGCCGCAGGAATAAAAACCGCCGGAGAGATCATCCCATAGACACTGTCATTGATCCTGGCCAGGGCCTCCGCCGACCGGAACCTGCCCTCCGCTATACTGTAGATCGGCTGATAGTACATCTCCAGTCCGTTATGCTCGATGGCCCGGTTCAAGATATTCTCCATGTGGTTCTGGATCTCAAAGTCCCTCGTGCCCACGATCCTGGAAGCGCATACGATCTCTTCAGAAGACATGACCGTAAACCGATGGCACATATTGATGATCTCGCTGTACTCCTGCAAGTCTTCCGGGCACCGGATCACGCAAATGTGCGGATGGAACCACATTTCCTCTTCGCTTCCCTGCTTCATGCGCTGATGAAAATACTCCAGACAACCGGCCGCCATCTGCTCCGGTTCCCGGGGCAGCACATTTTCATCAATGATCAGATAGATGTTTGCCGGCGCTTCACAGTAAATCTCATAGTGAACGCCCGTACTCTTACAATACTGCTCCACACAGCTTATGATTTCCCGGACATAAGCGTAATAAACAGCATCACCGAAAAATTCCCGTTTCTCTTCTCCATGATCCGCCTGAATCACCATCAGCATGATCTTCTGCCTGGAGAGAATCGTATTGAAAAGGTCACCCTGAAATGTTTTCCAGGTCTGCACGCCCAGCGTCGTATCGATCCGCTCCTCCGGCCGGATCACAAACATCATGGTGATCAACATCCCGATTGCTGTGGCAAACATCTCAACCATCAGCTCCGGCCGGACCATCTGGATCAATACGGCGGCAATGGTCAGAATATATACGAACAGCAATGCGAAGAACTTCTCCGTATCCAGATATCGCTTGCAGACGATCAGGTATCCGATTCCGGCGAAGGCGTAAAGCGCACTGACCACATACAGAACCCAAAGCAGATCCCCCCTTGCATATCCCCCTTCCGATGTTACCGTGAACACCCATCCGGTTTTGAAATTCGTAACTAGAAGGAGGATCGTCAGGCAGTTCGGCGCCCAGAGAATCCCACGCATCTTCCCGCTCCTGATCCTGTAGTCTGTCCTCGTAACTGAGAAAATGAAGACCAGGTAGATCACAAGCGTGGCATTGCGCAGGAACTTATAGACAAATGAGAATATGGTGCCAAGGAAAACGGCAGTCCTGCTTAACGGGAGCGGATTCACCGTATATTCCATCAGGATATCTGCGGCAACGCAAAAAAGGGATGTCAGGCTGATCATATAAAACATCGAAAACATCCGGTATTTGTTCAGATTCCGGCGGTTGAACGTGAACACAAGGATGAGGAATATCGCGCCAGCGCAAATATCGAAATAAATGTTTTTCATAAAACTCTCCGGGCTCCCGATGGATAAAAAAGCCCATATATCATTGCAAATGACAGAATCGTTTGAAATGATTATACATTCTTTGTGAATATAATGCCATACTCCGGCAAAGAATCATTTCGGATTTTGGGGATGTGACCTTGTAATGACAATCGACCGTCCTGAAAACACAGATGCCCCCGGCCGCGCTTTCTGACGCAGCCGGGGGGCACCCTGCAGGATTCATGCAAGATAGACTCTTTTCGGCTTATCGTAGGTATAGAACACAGACTCCACTTCCACATTTTCCGTGATCTTCACCTGTGCTTCCGGGGTTAATGCCAGGGTCTGGTGCCAGACTCCCTTCGCAAGGACGACCGGCTTATCCAGGATGAAGGCATGGCATGCTTCCGGTGTTTCATGCTCTGCCACAAGGAGTACCGTGATTCCGTGCAGTGGCTCGAAGGATTCCTTGGAGGTCGGATGGCATTCGATCTTCTGGATCTCCTTGTTCGTGTACCGGAACACCGCGACTCTCCACCCGCTCTCAGGCTCCGTGTCCGCGATATAGAAGTTCCCGGTATCTCCCGGGAGAAACTCCAGGACTGTTCCGAAGGGTTTGAACGACGTCATGGTTACACTTTCCAATGGAACCTGCCTCTGATCCTGCATTTGATCCTTCCTCCTCTCTCCTTCTGCCCACTTTAAGGCCACTGCGTTTTACAGAAGAACTCCTCTCTTTTCCCGGACACCGTCTTTATACAAAAAGTTTTCTGCCCTTCTCCTGCCATCGCCTTTTACAGCAAGCCTTCTTCCGATCATTGCCTTTTACAGCAGCCCTTCCTCCAGCATCCTGCCGTACAGGATCGCGTTCTGGTGGTCATACTCGTATTCCAGGGCTTTGCCAAAGCATTCCATGGCGCCCTTCCTGTCTCCGGTCCCGATATCCGCAAGTCCCATGAGATACCAGCAATGAGCGGTATTCTTCTTTGTAAGATCCGTATCAAAGATCAGGAAATCCGGCATGGAGACCGCAAAGTAGTCATACTCCATCACGTCCCTCACATGCTTCTCGCCATAATCCATCAGCTTATTGAAGCATGCGCAGGCTTCCTTCTTTTTTTCAAGCTTTAATTTCGCAAGTCCCTTGAACAGGATCATGTCAGCAGGCTGGTCATAATAATACATGGCTCCTGCAGGCTCATCCACGCCAAGCTCCGCGTTCTGATAGCATCTGACAGACTCCCCGGACTGCCCGAGCGCTTCGTTCGCTCTTCCGAGCCAGTACCAGATATGGTTGTCCTTGGTGCCTTCCAGCCTTCCCTCGCCGAGATTCTCCGGATACGTAAGCGCCAGCTCCAGCTTATGCTTCGCATCCATGGCATCCCCAGCCTTCAGGCTTCGCACTGCCATCTGCACAAGACTTGTCTTGTACTGCATCGGGACCTTGCCTTCTCCGCCCTCCCACGGACGGAAGCTGTGGCCCATGATCTTCTGGTAGACGCTCTCGTACTGCCCCTGTGTATTGCGCAGCGTCAGCTCCTCCACCAGAAGGTCATCCCGCTTCATGGGAAGCTCTGCATGGGATTCATATTTTGTCAGCCGCTCCGTCACCGGAATCTCCAGCTTCTTATACAGCTGATCCAGCTCCAGGAAGACTCTGGCATCGCTTTCATCCAGGGAAAATGCTTTCTCCATCTCCCGCAGCGCGTCGTCCGGGCGTTTCATCTTATTATAGTAAACCAGCGCCAGGTTACGGTGCACCGTCGGGAAGGAGCCATCCATCTTCCCGGATCTCTCCCACAGATTCTTTGCCTTCTCATACTGCAGCTTATCGTAGTAGAGGCACCCCAGGTAATAGCATGCCTTTGCGCAGTCCCTGCCATGCCCTTCCAGGGTCCAGGCCGCATCCCGAAGAACCAGAATATCCTCCAGCTTGTTCGGGAAGCAGCAGGAAGAGTCATCCTTCTCTGCTTTCTCATAGAAGGCAAGCGCTTTCAGAGGAGAATCTTTCCGGATTGCAAACCCGCGATAGTAATCCACCAGCGGATCCTCCCCTTCATACAGGTTCAGGATCTCAAAGGCCTCCTCATCAAGGCCGGCTTCCAGGAAGTCCCTTCCCGCGGCAAGGTAATTACCCGAAAAGCCGCGCATCAGCTGCTGCATGGCGGAAAGGTCAGACGCATCCCCCGTGATCCGGTATCCGACAAAGCGGGATACATAATCAAAGGGATCCACCTCCAGATTGCGCGCCACCGCCTCCAGCGCTTTTCCCGTCTGTCCGCACCTTGCCAACAGGGCCGCCTTCAGTCCTCTGGCCTTGATATGATGCGCATTTTTCACCAGGCTCTTTTCAACAAAATCAAGAGCCGCGGCATATTCTCCCCTCCTGGCTGAGATGACAGCAAGATAATAGAATCCCATCTCCTGCATCTCATTGCTCCAGCAGGCCTTGTAGAAGCGGTCATATGCCTCATCCTCCCGCCCCAGATACAGAAGGCAAAGCCCGAGATTGTACATTGCCTCGCTGTTATAGGGATTCGGCGTCATCATGGTCGCCCGCCGGATCGATGCTTCCAGATACGGGACAGCCCCTTCAAAGTCTCCGCGCCGCATCAGCAAAAGACCATAGGCGTTGTTGATGCGCATATCCCCCGGATCCCGTTTGAGTCCCTCCAGGTAGTACGGATCCGGAAGGAAGGTCGCGTGGCGGTACTGCTCGATATGCTCCGCTGTCAGAAGCAATTCTTCATTCGTCAGAATCTCCTCCGGCTTTTTGGCCTTCGCCGCAGGCTTTGCCATCTCCGGGATCCCCTGCGCTTTGGGCTGATATTCCACAAGGACGCGGTCTTTGTCCATGACCGCGACACGAAGCTCCGTCTCCTTTGCCGTATCGACATCAAAGAATGCTTCAAAAACATCTGTCGGTGAGATCAGGGCGCTCGCGGAAGCTGCCTCTTTTCCTCTCACCCAAAGGACAATCTTCGCATCGGAATGTGTCGATGTGGCATACACGATGACATGTGCCTTCCCCTTCCCGGCACCTTCAACCGCCTCAGCAGCTTCATCCGTGAACAGCTCCAGATTGACGGCTGCGTCAATCGTCGCATTTTTCACCTGCCCGACCTTCTTGTACGGCATGAAGTACTGGGTGAAGGTCTTCTCCTCAAAGGGCTTGAGCCAGGTGAAGTCCGGCTGGTTATCGGTAAAGACGCCACACATCAGCTCGATATATGGCCCGTCCGCGTCCGTCAGATTCCGGTCCCATGCCTTGCCGAAGTCCCCGTTCCCCCAGGTCCACTGCTTTTTCCCCGGGGACACATGATGATCCGCCACATGCAGAAGCCCTGCCTCTACGCCGTAATCGTAGCCGCCCACGAAGTCATAGTCCGACTTTTCGGCCATATAGCTCGTCGGCACCGGAATATTCCGGTATCTTGAGATATCCACGCCCTCACTGTAGTCATGCTTGTAATACACGCCGCGGGCGATGGGGAATCTGGATACATCCCGCTTTCCGTGATCCATGACAAAATGCACGTCCGTCGGGAAGATGGACTGGGTATTGTCATTGACCGGCACGGCAGGGTTCGCCCACCACAGGAAGGTCTGCGGAAGGTTCGTCCGGTTGTACAGCTGTCCCCGGATCTCGATGTAGGCCTTGTCCGGATACAGGGTAAATGACGTGATGCCCTTTGTCCCATACATCTGGTCAATGTCATTGCAAAGAAGCGTCATGCTCCCATCCTCATGACGGGTGATGACGTGATCCACCGGCATATAGGTCGTCGGACGGTGGTGCTGCGGCCAGTTGAACTCGATGCCGCCTGAGATCCATGGACCCGCAAGGCCGACAAGCGCGGGCTTGATCACATGATTGTAGTATACAAAATCATAATTGTTGGTCTTGTCCAGCGCGCGCTGGATCCTGCCGCCCAGCTCCGGGAGGACCATGACCTTCAGGTAGTCATTCTCCAGCCAGACAGCATGCCATACTTTATCTGTCCTGGTGAAGCTGATCTCCTCAGTCGTCGGATACGGATACAGCTTTCCGCTCGATCCCTGATACACACGCTTCTCAAGGAACATCGGATTTTTATCAGGTTTTCCCGTCTCATAGGTCGGGATCGTTACATCCTCTTCCCAGATTCTCACTTCACTCATTGTTTTCTTCCTCACAG
>CAMJIC010000062.1 GCA_946405675.1 uncultured Clostridia bacterium | reverse complement strand
AGCCTGACCGGCCGGGCAGTGAACTGTGACCTGGCCAGGGTGTGACTTGTAACCCGCCAGCGGGCGGGGGTGTTGCGAAGAATTCCTGATGATGGAAATATGCACGCATTCGTTGTATAATAAATTTGATTAAACGTGCTTTGCCAGTTTCATCGGATCTATCCGTCATAACGATACGAAGATGCATTATTCCTTCTCCATCGGCCCGGACCGGGCTGTGGGAATGATGATGTGCCGCACGATCGGATGAAAAAAAAATATGCGTAACTGTTCAGAACAGGTTCTGAACAGTTACAAAGGTGCAAGGAATGAATCTACAGATCCTCAGGCAAAATGATGAAGGAGAGAACCATGCATAAGATCACAGATCTCAGATCAGCGTTCCCATATGAAAAAAGCCATCTTCCCTCTTATCCCTGGCTGATGGCAGGGCCTTTGGACAGAAAAAGGATCCATATCGTGGGGCTGGGGAACGTGGGGCAGAATGCAGCGGTCGCATTGCGTGCGTCAGCAGGCGAAACGATCTCCAGGATCGGAATCTATGATACGAACCAGAAGCTGGTTTCCCGGATGGACATCGAACTGAACCAGATCCTTTCCCCCTTCAGCAAGACCCGGTATCCGGAAGTGAAGGTTCTGACTGAGAACGATCTGTTTGACTGCGATGTGTTTCTCCTGTGCGCTGCAGCCGGCGTACCTTCCGTGGGGGAAGAGACCCAGGGCGACGTCAGAATGGCACAGTTTGAAGCCAACAGAGCCATACTCGCCGCGTATGCGGCAAAGGCACTCCGCGAGGACTATAAGGGACTGTTTGGCGTTGTATCGGATCCCGTCGATCTTCTGTGTGAAGAGGCTGCGCGTTTTCTCCATCCGGAGCAGGTGCAGGGCTTCGGACTGGGGGTGATGTTCGCCCGGGGAGCCTATTATGCGGCAAAGCGCGCGCCATCCGATCCGCGCTTTTCCCATTTTCTCCAGAGCGGCCGGGTCTATGGCCCGAATGGAAGAGGCCTGATCGCCGTCAACAGCATCTCTCCCAGGTTCTACGACAGCCAGGCTACGGATAAGCTGACCAACCTGACCGTCGGAGCCAACATTTCCATCCGCGCCCTTGGGTACAGGCCATATATCGCTCCCGGCGTTTCCTCCGTTGCCCTGACCATCCCGGAGGTCATCTCCGGGAACTGGAACGATAGTGCCTGCTTCCTGAACGGTATATTCTTCGGTGCCCGCAACAGGCTCACCCCAACCGGGATCAAATGGGAGAAAGACCCGCTCCCGGATGAACTGTTCTACCGCCTCCGGGAAAGCTACCGAAGGCTGGAAAAACTGAAAGAAAAAGTAACGGTTCAGGACAGGTCTTGAACCATCCGGCATAGCATGAATCACAAAAGCAGGCCCGCTGCCAGAACAGCAAGCCTGCCTCTTCGGCCGCCGGCATGATGCCGGCGGCCATCTGTCTGTATCACTCATCGGATCCCGTCATCCGCCAGGCGGAAGCCTGCCGCACTCAATGCGTTCTCCGTCTTCTCCACATCCTCGACACGCAGGATCATGTATGCGTTTCCGGACTGCTCTCCGGCCAAAGTAGAATACATATACTCCAGGTTGACGCAGGCAGCCGTCAAGGGACCCAGCACATTGTTCAGCCCTCCTACGATGTCCGGAACCATCACGGCCACGACCGGTGTCAGTGTAAAGATAAAATCATGATTCTTCAGGACTGTCGATGTTCCCAATACATCATCCACGATCATGCGGACAATGCCGAAATCCTTGGTCTCGGCAAGGGACAAAGCCCGGAGCGTGATGCCGGATTCCGCCAGCACCTTCGTCATCTCATCCAGCTTTCCCGGCTTGTTTTCCAGAAATACAGAGATCTGCTTGATCGCCATCTTTTTCCTCCTTCACCAATTTAGATTTTCCGATTATCAATCACGCGGACCGCTTTTCCTTCTGAACGGGCGATTGTCTTAGGCGCCACCAGCGTGACCTTTGCCCTGATCCCCAGCATGGATCTCAGCCCCTCGACCAGTTCCTTCTGCCTCCTGTTGATCTCCCCGAGATTATCCGTGAACATCTCCGGCGTCATCTCCACCTGAACGTCCAGTGTGTCCGTACTGTTGACCCGGTCAACAATGATCTGGTAATTCGCGGAATAGCCCTGGTTAAGGAGGACTGTCTCAATCTGGGACGGGAAGACATTGACCCCGCGTATGATCAGCATATCATCCGAACGTCCTCTCGGTTTCTGCATCTTGATCAGCGTGCGGCCGCAGGAACACTTCTCCCTCGAAAGGCAGCAGATATCCCGGGTCCGATAACGGATCATCGGAAACGCTTCCTTGTCCAGCGCAGTGAACACCAGCTCGCCTTCGCTTCCCGGCGGAAGAACCTCTTCCGTATCCGGATCAATGATCTCCGGCAGGAAATGATCCTCGTTGACATGCATGCCGGCCTGCTCTGAGCATTCAAATGCGACACCCGGGCCTGAAAGCTCAGTCAGCCCGTAAATATCATAAGCCTTGATCCCAAGTGTTTTCTGGATATCCCGGCGCATCTCCTCCGACCAGGCTTCCGCGCCGAAGATCCCCGCCTTCAGTGAGATGTCTTCCGGCCCCATTCCCATCTCTTTCATGCGCTCTCCCAGGTAGGCCGCATAGGACGGCGTACAGCACAGGATCGTCGCCTGAAGGTCATTTATGAACATAATCTGCCGGTCCGTATTGCCGGATGAAGTCGGGATCGTCAGACATCCTACTTTGTGAGAGCCTCCGTTCAGTCCGGGGCCTCCCGTAAAGAGCCCATATCCGTAAGATACCTGACAGACATCCTCGTCCGTTCCCCCTGCTGCCATGATGGCCCGTGCGCAGCAGTCCTCCCACAGATCAATATCATGCTGCGTGTAGAAAGCAACGACGCGCTTTCCGGTGGTTCCGGATGTCGACTGGATCCGCACACATTCCTTCAGCGGCTTTCCCAGGAGTCCATAGGGATATGCTTCCCGCAGGTCTGCCTTCGACAGGAATGGAAGCTTCTGCAGGTCATCCACAGAACGGATATCGTCCGGCGTCACGCCCTTGTCTTCCATCTTTTTCCTGTAGTACGGGACATTTTCCCACACATGCCTGACCTGTTTCACCAGCTTTTCATTCTGAATGGCACGCATCTGATCGGGCGAGGCGCATTCGATGTCCTTTTGATAGTATCTTTCCATTGTGTTTCCTTTCCTGGACCGCGCCGCATCCGAAGGCCGGATCTGTTTCCTTCCGCGGGCAATCCACACTTTTTCCCTTGCAGGCAGGTGTGCCTGCATACACTGAACCATAGGATCTGTTCAGAAAAAACTTATGAGGTTCCCTCTGTCCTTCCCAGAGCAAATGCCTTCCTGTTCATCTCCAGGAACTTCTGCGGGACGCAGGAAGCAATCGCCTCCTGCCACACTTCTTCCGGAAAGTCGAAATAATGAGAGAGCCTTCCCAGAAGCACCAGGTTGACAGCCTTCACAGATCCTGCTTCTCTGGCCAGGGCAACACAGTCCATCGCATCCACCTTCACGCCTGCTGCCCTCATCTTTGCAACCAGATCCGAAGGATACTTCGCCTGGCCCGTCACGACAGGCATCGGATCAATCTGCTGGGTATTGGTGACGATCTGTCCGCCCATTTTCAGGTAAGGCAGCCACCTGGCACTCTCAAGCAGCTCGAAGGATACGATAGAATCCGCCTGTCCTTCATCGATCACCGGCGATGCGACAGAATCTCCATACCGCACGTAAGTCACCACGCTTCCGCCCCGCTGGGACATGCCATGCACCTCGCTGACCTTCACGTCATAGCCCTGAGTCAGAAAGAGGGAGCCCAGGAGCTTGCTGGCAAGCAATGACCCCTGCCCGCCGACGCCGACGATCATGATATTCTTTGTCTCCATCATGCCTCCTCCTTTCCATCGGATTCAAACGCGCCGAACCTGCACAGCTGCGTACATACGCCGCAGCCGATGCACAGCGTGGCATCAACCACTGCCTTCTTATCCCGGATCGAAATGGCAGGACATCCAACCTTCATGCAGGAGGTACAGCCCCTGCACTTTTCAGGAGAAACCCTCAGGGGTGCTTTTTTCTTCACATACTTCAGCAGTGCGCAGGGCCGCCTAGAGATAATGACAGATGGTTCAGGCACTTCCAGCTCCTCCCGCACAACCTTCTCGCACGCTCCCAGATCATACGGATCCGTCACCTTCACCCGGGCAAAACCCATCGCATGGCACAAAGCCTCCAGATCGATCTTCCCGGCCGGATCTCCTTTGATGTTATAGCCTGTCGTCGGGTTCTGCTGATGCCCGGTCATCCCTGTGATGGAATTATCCAGGATGATCACAGTGGAATTGCTCTGATTGTAGGCAATGTTGGCAAGGCCGGTCATGCCGGAATGCATGAAGGTTGAGTCCCCGATCACGCATACCGTATTCTTCTCAGCATCCGCTCCGCCCATCTGATTGAATCCATGGATGGAGGACACGGAAGCACCCATGCACAGACAGGTCTCCATCGCAGCCAGAGGGGGGACAGCGCCAAGCGTATAACATCCGATGTCCCCCAGAACCGTGCACCCGATCTTCCGGAGCGTATAGAACAGCCCCCGGTGGGGACATCCGGGACACATCACCGGCGGACGCAGCGGCAGGGCCTCAGGAAGCGCAAGCCTGTCCGGAACTTCCTTCCCGAATGCCTTTGCGATCATATTCTGGGAAAACTCCCCGCACACCGGCAGGACATCCTTGCCCTTCACCTTCAGCCCGAGCGCCTTGCAATGTGTCTCCAGAATCGGATCCAGCTCCTCAACGACCGCAAGACTGTCTACCTTCCCGGCAAAAGAAAGGATCAGCTGATCCGGCAGCGGATTGACCATGCCGATCTTCAGGATTGAAACCGAATCCCCGAAGACCTCCCTCACGTACTGATACGATGTTGAGGAAGTGATAATTCCAAGAGAAGTCCCGCCCATCTCAACACGGTTGACGGGTTCTTTTTCCGCATACTCCTTCAGCTTTAAGGTTCTGTCTTCCACGATTGGATGACGCTTCTTCGCGTTTCCGGGCATCATGACATATTTCGCGATATTCTTCTCATAGACCCTGGCCGGCACGGACCGCTCAGACATCCGAATGACCGACTGGGAATGCGCGACCCTTGTGCACATCTTGATCAGGACCGGCGTATCAAACCGCTCCGAGATCTCAAAGGCAAGCTTTGTGAAATCCAGCGCTTCCTGCGAATCAGATGGCTCCAGCATCGGGAGCTTGGCGGCGATCGCATGGTGGCGGGAATCCTGTTCATTCTGGGAAGAATGCATCCCGGGGTCATCAGCCACCACGATCACCAGTCCCGCATTGACTCCTGTATAGGACATCGTATAGAGAGGGTCTGCGGCTACATTCAGGCCGACATGCTTCATTGCGCAAAAGGATCTTCTTCCTGCCAGGGACGCTCCGAACGCAGCCTCCAGGGCTACCTTTTCATTCGGTGCCCATTCGCAGTAAACCTCCTCATACTTCGCCAGCTCCTCCGTCACCTCAGTGCTGGGGGTACCCGGATAACTGGAGGCAAAGCAGCACCCAGCCTCATAAAGGCCGCGGGCAACCGCCTTGTTGCCCAGAATCAATTGTTTCATGTTCACCTGATCACCTCGCTTCTAAAAATATCGAAAACCATTCTACCACAAATCTCGTAAAATTTATCACAGAATATCTCAATTCCCCAAAAAATACCTGCCGGGATCAAAGATCCCGGCAGGTATCCATTTCAAGCTGTCACAAGCAAAATGCAGCCAGCGGGGCGGCCTCCAATTACCAGTGAACAGTTACCGATTTTTTTCATTCAGACGGTATACTAATCTGTCTCGCTGCCCAGGGATTTCAGCAGGCTCCCGAGGGACGTTCCGAGGGGAGCATCATTTTTCTCCTTCTGCAGCCGGTCCTGAAGGAAATGCGAATCCGGGTTCTTCTCCATCTTCGCGATCAGGCGTGCCGTGTTCCTGGCATCAACCAGACCGTCATGCTGCTTTCCCTCCGGCTCCACCTCGGCAAGCATGAGGGCATCCTCCAGTGCAAGCCTCCAATTCTTGTCAAAGCGCCTGCCTGCCTCCGGCTGGTAATCCACCCAGTTCTCCTTGTCCAGAAACAGCGCCATCTCCATCTCATCCATCCCCTTGGAATGGATCTCCCGGGATATCTGCCTGAAATCCGTTATGCTCCAGGAATAGAAAACCGCTTCCCGGTTCCCGATCCATGCAAGCATCTGTCTCAGAACCTCCTCCAGGGGCGGCGCTTCCACAATATCCTTCTCGCTGATCCCAGTCAGCTTTCTGATAAAATGATCGATCCTGCCATATCGCGGATGGACAAAAGATGAAAATTCATCCACCGGCTCATAGGCTTCATTCATCATGACCGCCCCGATCTGGATGATCTCATGTTCATACGGATAGTCCTTCCACTCATAACTCTTCTGGACAAGGCACATCTCAACGTCAATTACGATCTTCACCTTCATTTATTGGTCCTTCAGCCTTTCTTTTTCATCTGACTTCGGCTGCTGAATTGTTACGGTAGTCTAAGCCTGTTATCCGTCTGTCTATTTCTGTTTTCTTCTGTTTTTCTCTGGAAGCCTTTTATATCACTTACATCATAGTACAATCACACTGGAATGAAAAGATAAACATCAGCCCTGTTTCCCAGGATATTTTTTGCAGCAACAGGTCACACCCCTGCCAGCGGCCCGGCCTGTGGATCCCGCCTTGCTGTTAAATGGATTCAGGAGGGCGCTGCGTGCCAGTGACACGCGTTTAGCGCCGGCCGGAACGAAATATAACCGGAGCGAAACATAGTCGTTCACCCACAAGCCGGCCTGTAGGCAGGAGTATAAGCTGTAGCGAATGAAACATTCGTCAACCTATACCCTCTCCGAGGTTGACATTGATCAGCCGACTGTGATACAGTTGCCCGGTCAGTCAAGAAAACATCTTTGAAACGAGGAGGAATTCCCATGACTTCATCCACTGAATCAATGACCCGCCATACCGATGCTTCGAGGCATGCTTCCAGGACCTATGACCTGGTATATATCGCCCTGTTTGCCGTCCTCATCACGATCTGCTCCTGGATCTCGATCCAGACTACGGTGCCGTTTACGCTGCAGACGATGGGTGTATTCCTTGCAGTCTGCATCCTGGGCGGAAAGCGCGGAACCCTCAGTGTCCTTGTCTATATCCTGCTGGGTGCCATCGGCCTTCCTGTCTTCTCCGGTTTTACGGGCGGTATCGGGATCCTGCTTGGGAATACCGGAGGTTATATCATCGGGTTTCTTTTTTCCGCACTTGTCATGTGGGGGATTGAGACTCTGTTCGGAACCAGATGGTTTGTCCAGCTGATTTCCATGCTGATCGGCCTTGCGGTCTGCTACGCATTCGGCACCGCATGGTTCATGGTCGTCTATACCCGGGGAAATGGTCCTGTTTCACTTGCCGCAGTGCTTGGATGGTGCGTGATCCCCTTCATCATTCCCGACCTGGTAAAGATCGCTGTGACGCTGGTGATCGCTCCCAGGATCAGGAAATCTGCCATCATCCACTAAGGATCTGTTACAGAATAACTTGTACATCTGACTTGTCCAAACGCTCATCTGCTGCGTTGGAAAGCCTCGCCGTAGTAAGGATCTGCCGCGAAATAGCTTGCACATCCTGCCTGCCTTTTCATCCGATTGCACAGCTCAAAAATGGAGCCGATCGCTTACACTATCCTCGCGATCTTCTTCGCAAGCGCCATGATCGTGAGGATCGGCGGATTCCCCATTGCCCTGGGGAGGATCGTGGCATCCGCCACATAGAGATTCTGCGGAAGGCGGGGGTCATGAAGGGATGCGGATGCGGACTGTGTCAGCGGGAGCATGCCGCCCGGATGCCCCGCATTCAGGATTCCGAGGAACTGGCTTGCTGCCGGAACTCCCATCCGTTCCAGGATCTCACGGGCAAGTGCCACCGCTGTCTGCATATTTTCCTGGTCTTTTTTTGTCATGACCTTGTCGATCCTGACGCCGGCTGCCCTGCCCCTTCCCTCTTTTCTTCCTCTTATGCTGATACCGCCCTTCTCTTCATCTGCAAGCTTGATCATGATGCTCGCAATGTCACGCATCTCCAGCCTCCAGTCCTTATGGAAGAAAAAGCTCAGATAATCCATATACGGCGACAGGATATATCCATCCTGCTGGCTGATAAAGGGCATCAGTAGCTGCCGGTCCTGGCGAAGGCCCTGAAGCGGCCCTGCCACGCACAAAACCGGATCCACAAACAAAGTCTTTTCACAGGAAATCTGTGACCGCTCCAGGATCTGAGGCGTGCCAAGCCCTCCTGCAGCAAGGATCACCAGATCCGCTTCGTATTCCTTTCTGCGGCCATTCTGCATGGCAAAGACCTTCGTCACTGCATTTCCTGAAACCGCAAAACCGGTCACGCTGCATCCGGTTTCCAGGAAAGCCCCCTTCCGGATGGCCTCCCGGACCAAAGAACGCGTGTCCCATTTCGCCCCGGCCGGGCATCCGATCGCACAATGTCCGCAGCCAATGCACGCCTTTGCGTCAAGGAGCTTCGGCGTCACAACCGGATCAAGCCCCATCCTTTCAAACAGCGCATACATGCTCCGGGTCGCCTTCGTCCATTTCTTACGGTGATCTGTTGTGATGGGAAGGGTCTCGTACAGCTCCTCAAACTCCCCATCCAGGTCGATCCCCAGTTCTTTCAGAGATGCGTCACAGCGCACCGCATTTCCTGTGGCAAGTGTTGTCGTCCCGCCTACGCCGATCCCGCGGACCATTACCATGTCAGGTGTTTTTTCCACCAGCATATTCGGGAGAAGCAGCCTGATGAGACGCTCGTCAAAAAACATTCCCGTCTTCCGGAATCCCGCAAGCCGGTTCACCGACAGCGAAAAAGGCCTGAACTCCTTTCCTGCTTCCAGCATCGTGACCTGGAAGTCCCCCTGCAGCTCATTCGCAATCGTGGCGCCCCCCGCGCCGGTCCCGATGACAATGGCCGTCTTTTGGCCCTTCGCAATCCCCATTATCCAATCCTTTCTGAAACCTATGGATCTGTAAATTATCGTAACTGTTCAGGACAGTTAAAACGATTCACCGGAACATCCTACCCTGCATTTTCCGCATCCCTCCGTGATCCGTTCTGTAAAACGCAGCCTGCTGCCGCCGCTGATGCCTGCTATGATCCCCGCGTCCATATATGACATCAGGCGGCACATCTGTGGTGTATAATAGTCACTGAAATAGCATCCGGATACCTGGATCTCTCCCGGGATCCGCCCCTCCATGGATATCCCGATGTTCCGGTACAGGTAAATGACCAGCCGCGTGACATCCTCATGCTTCGTAAATCCGGTGATCCGGCGGATCCTGTCCCCTGTTCGCCAGGCTTCCAGATACAGCCGCCTCCGGCATTCCTCCCACTTAGCCCTGTCCCTGACTGCGCATGCCTTCTTCAGGCAATTCACCGTCAGCACCGCATATTCCGCAAGCGCATCCCTGCCGGAAAAAGGAAGTAAGCTCCGGCTCCCCGGCTTCAGGGGACCATTACGCCTGCCAAATGCCCGCTCCGTCACATCCTTCAGGATCTGCAGCTGTATCCATACGACCACCTCCGGCGTATGCCTTTCAAGGAGGTGAAGCAGCCGTATCGAAACACAGCGCCTCAGCCTTCCTGCGGTTCCATAGTCAGCTGTCCTTTTTCCCTGCTCCCTCACCAGATTCCTTCTTTCCTTCCGCTTCCGTTACAGGCCGCCCCCGCCATACATCCGTTCAATCTCTTCTGAGAAATGCTCCTGCACATTGCCCCTTTTGACCTTCAGGTTCGGCGTCAGCTCGCCCTCCTTGATACTCAGCGGCCGCCTGATCACCCGGAATTTTCTGATCTGCTCGGGATGGGAAAGCGTTTCATTCAGACGCTCGATCTCACCGGAAAGCCTCTCCTCAAGTCCATCCTCCTCATCCGGTCCATTCTCCATCCACAAAAGCGCCGTGCAGTATGGCCTGTTCTCCCCGATCAGCACAGCCTCGGAGACACCGCTGATATCCTTCAGACGCTCCTCCAGCTTGGGAATGCTGATATTTTTCCCATAGGCCGTTATGATAAAGTCCTTCTTCCTTCCGTTCAGCGTGATATGCCCGTTTTCATGGATGATCCCAAGGTCTCCGGTCTTCAGTGTGCCATTGACGATCGTTTCCGTCTCAAGCCCATAATAGCCAAGCGCGACCTGCGGCCCCTCTACGATCAGTTCCCCATCCTCCTGCACGGAAACGAAGGTTTCCGGAAGCGGCGTCCCAATGGTCGGTATGACATTGTCGCCAATCCGGTTGATCGTGATAAGCGGAGCCTCCGTCTGTCCATATGCATTATAGATCTCGATCCCCAGCTCCCGAAAATGGAGAAGCAGCTTTTCACTGACCGGAGCAGACCCTACGATCAGCTGCCTGCACTGGTCGATCCCCGCCTTCTTCAGAACCGCGTAACGAAGAAGCTTCCCGAGAACCGCCCGGCCGGCCGGATCTTTCTTTTCATCCGATGAGGCCAGCCACATTTTCCCAAGAACATTGGAGGATGCCTGATCCCAGACCTTCTCGTAGAACCTCGGCACGGAGAAGAAGATCGTCGGACGCACCTTCGGAAGCGCATCCGTAAGGGCTCCGAAGTCATTCAAGAAATAATAGTCCACCTGGGTCAGCATATAGTACGGGGCGTAGGAAGCAAGGATTCCTTCCACGACATGGCTCAGGGGAAGGAATGACAGATACCGCATCGGACGGTTGCGGTCTTCCCAGGACACGAGTGCCGTCATCACCTCACCCATCCAGGCAAGCTGGGCATAGTTGAACATCACTCCCTTGGGTTCCCCTGTGGTCCCTGATGTATAGCGGATCGTGGCCAGGTCCTCCGGATCCGGAGATGGGAAAAGCTCCTTCCCTCCTGACTGACCATGATCGCCTTCCGACAGAAACGCCTCCCATGCCATCACTGTCCAAGGCTCAGCGTCCTTATCCCGGCCGGGGCTCCGAACACCGTCCCTGCACACAGAAAACCCGACGATCCGGGCGCTTGTATCGATCTCATCGACCGCACCAAGCATCCGCTGATCTCCGACAAAAAACCAGGATGCCCCGCTCTTTTCAAGCAAAACAGACGCTTCCCGGGCAGGTGTCGTGTAATAGATCGGCACACTGACTGCTCCGGCAAGGCCGATGGCCTGCTCCAGGGCAAGATAATCCACGCTGTTGATTCCGGTCAGCGCAATCCGGTCTCCCTTCCGGATCCCCCAGGCATAGAACGCATCCAGGATCCTGCTGATCCGCCCGTTGACAACAGGCCCGGTGACCTGACAGATCCCGTCTTTTGTGATGTCATAGTACCGGATCGGGTAACGGGTGCTCCCGCGCCTGACCAATGCCTGTTCAAAAACGGTCATGCCGCTCTGGCGCATAAAGTTCTTCCGGCAGGCAAACTCCAGCAGGCGGTCGATATAGTCACGCCATGCGGGACATGGCAGAGACAGGATCTGATCGGTATTTGTCCGGTCGAATTCCTGCTGCGCGAAAAAATACGGCATCAGCATGACAAGGTCATGGAGTTTTCCCTTCTTTTTCCCTGCTTGAGAAGTATGGTTATATGCAGCGCCTGCCTTCCGTAGGAAAGGAGCGGGAAGGAATACCATCTTCGGAATCCTGGTCATGAGAGTCTGATTTGCCCAGACCCTGACATGCTCCGCCAGCTCCCCGGCCGTCGGGGCCGCCTGAGGCGGGCATGTCAGATGGAAGATCCTGCCCAAAGCCTCCTCCCGTTCACATGCCCTCACAATCAGATCCGCCACGTAATCCCCCGGTACGATATTGACCGGCGTATCCGGGGAAACAGGCATTGCATGCAGCTTTCCAAGAAGCATCTGCTTCAGCACATAGTATACCGTATTAA
>CAMJIC010000061.1 GCA_946405675.1 uncultured Clostridia bacterium | reverse complement strand
TAACCTTTGGAATTCCTTAATTAAGTATACACCAATTGCATCGTGTACATCCCGAAATAATTCTGATAAAATAAGTTGACAGCCGTGCGTCATTTCGTGATTCGTATGGATTGAGATTTCCACCCTGAGAAAGGATAAATGATATGAAGCTGACATTTATTGGCGCAACCCATGAAGTTACCGGAAGCTGCTATTATCTCGAAGCCTGCGGGAAGAAGCTTCTGATCGACTGCGGCATGGAGCAGGGGCCGGACCTGTATGAGAACAAACCGCTTCCTGTGGCTGCCGGCGAGATTGACATGGTGCTGCTCACCCATGCGCATATGGATCACTCCGGACTGCTCCCCCTGATCTACAAGCATGGATTCCGGGGGCAGATCTTCGCGACAGGCGGGACTGCGGCTCTGTGCCGGATCATGCTGCTGGATTCCGCCCACATTCAGGAATTTGAAGCGGAGTGGAAGAACAGGAAGGCGGAGCGCGCAGGCAATGCCCTGGTGGAGCCGCTGTATAACCGGCTGGATGCGGAAGGCGCAATTTCCTGTTTCGTTTCGGTTGATTACGAAAAGGATACGTATATTGCAGACGGAATCAAGGTCCGGTTCTTTGAAGCGGGCCATCTGCTTGGATCGAGTTCCATCGAAGTGACGATCACAGAAGGTACGGTCACCAAAAAGATCATTTTTTCAGGAGATATTGGGAACAAGAACCAGCCGCTGATCTGCGATCCGACCTATCCGAAGGAAGCGGATTATGTCGTGATGGAATCCACCTATGGCGACAGAAGCCATGAGCGCCCGGCGGACAATGATTACGCGGCTTCCCTCGCAGCCGTGATCCAGCGTACCTTTGACCGGGGCGGAAACGTGGTGATCCCGTCCTTTGCGGTGGGGCGCACGCAGGAGATGCTTTATTTCATCCGGGACATCAAGCAGAACCAGATGATCTATGGACATGACAACTTTGAAGTCTACGTCGACTCCCCGCTGGCCATCGAAGCGACGAACATTTTCCGGGAAAGGATGTTCAATGATTTTGACAATGAGGCGAAGGAGCTCCTTCAGCAGGGAATCAATCCCATCGGGTTTGCCGGCCTGAAGACCGCTGTCACCAGCGAGGACTCCCGCGCCATCAACGACCTTCCGGAGCCGAAGGTAATCATTTCCGCGAGCGGCATGTGCGATGCGGGACGCATCAAGCATCATCTCAAGCATAACCTCTGGAAGCCGGAGAGCACGATCCTGTTTGTCGGATATCAGGCGATCGGGACACCGGGGCGTTCGATCCTGGACGGAGCCGAGAGCGTGAAGCTGTTTGGCGAGGAGATCGAGGTGCGGGCGGAGATCTGCACGCTGCATGGAGTGTCCGGCCATGCGGATAATGAGGGCCTGATGGAATGGATCTCTTCTCTGGAGAGAAAGCCGGATATGGTTTTTGTCACTCACGGTGAGGACAAGGTAACAGAGCTGTTCCGCGACCGTTTGAAGGAGGAGCTTGGATTCCCGGCTTACGCTCCGTTCTCCGGGACCGTGTTTGACCTGGCAACAGGTACCTTTGAGACAGAGGCGGAGCCGGTTCCGATCGAGAAGGAGGACCGCGAGGCGATCGCACTGCAGAAGCAGGATGGCGGCGCGCAGGTTCGGAAGAAGGGGTCTGACCGCGGAGCGGCGACCAGGATGTCGAAGGACAAGAAGGCGGCTGCAATCTATACCAGGCTGGTCGCTGCAGGGAACCGCCTGATGTCTGTGATCCGCCACAATGAGGGCGGCGCGAATAAGGATCTCAAGCGGTTTACCGAGGAGATTAACCGCCTGTGCGACAAGTGGGATCGATGAATGCGCAGTCAGATGGGCTGAGCGTGCGGACTGTGAGTGCGCAGGCAGATGAGTGTGTAGGTTGTGAGTGCGCAGGCAGATGAGTGTGTGGGTTGTGAGTGCGCAGGCGGATAAGAATGCGGGCGGATGAGCGTGCGGGCTGACAAGGACGCAGGCTGACAGGTGTGTATGGGACGAAGGAAGGTATGGGGAAGCTGATCAGGCGAACACTTGCCATCTTAATCGTGATTGCCCTTTTTGTGGGCGTGCTGTTTGCGGTCGTGCCGCGTACGACGGTGAAGCAGATGGCCGTGCGCTCCGGGCTGATGGAGAATACATATTACCAGGAGGGCGATACCGAGTGGGACAACGGCGGCGTGGAGGAGTATTATTTTAACCAGCTGCCATCGTCCTATAATGAGATCTACCGGGAACTCTACTCACGCCTGTCGGCGGGAGAGGACAGTGCCCAGATCTATGCCCAGGTCAGCGTGGATGATTTCTGGACGGCTTACTATTCCGTGCTTGCTGATCATCCGGAGCTGTTCTGGATCGGTTCGAGCGCACAGGTTCAGTCAAACGCGGTCACCGGGCTGGTTGCCGGTTATACGATCGAGTCAACGGTTCCGGAAAATGAGCGCGCGACCACGCGGGGGATGCTGGAGGCCGCGGCGGACGAATGTATCCGCCAGACAGATGAGACATGGTCGGATTACGGCAGGATCAAATCGGTCTATGAATACCTGATCAATACGGTGGAGTACAATGCAGACGCGCCGGACAATCAGTGTATCCAGAGCGCCCTCCTGAATCATCAGTCCGTGTGCGCAGGATATTCGAAAGCATTTCAGTATATCTGCCACCGGATGGGATATTTCTGCACCTATGTGACGGGAAAGATCATCGGCGGCGGGGATCATGCGTGGAACATTGTACGCATTGACGGCAACTATTACCATGTGGATGTCACCTGGGGAGATCCGGTCTTCGCCGGCACGGTGGAGGACGGGAACGGCATCACCCTCATGAATTACAACTATCTGTGCTGCACGGATAGTGAGATCAGGACGACCCATACGCCCGATGAAGGGGTGGTCTCATTTCCGTCCTGCACGGATGACAGCTATAATTACTACAAGATCAACGGGATGTACTATGACACATGGGACAAGGGCGTGATCTATGACGCGCTCATGGCATCCGTGCAGAATGGGGAATCCGCGATCGTCATGAAGTTCGGGACCCAGGAAGCCTACGAGACGGCAAAGTACGAGCTGTTCACGAACCGGCTGTACTATGACGCGGATCAGTACCTGATGCGGGAAAGCGGGGTCACCTCCTGGAACAACCGTTATTCTACGGACGATGAGTTCCGGGTGATCACGATTCAGTGGAAATAAATGAAACAGTGGCAGAATCCGATGTCCCGTTTCAATGCAAAAGTCATTGAGACGGGACACCGGGGCCGCGGGAAAGGACAGTTGGAAACTTGAGCGAGCAGTTCAGACTCTTTCGCAGCATTCTCATCCGGGTGATCGTCTTTATCGCAGTCTATGTGATCGCGGTACTGGCGGCCAGCCGGTATATTAATCGTTCCACGCCGGACACGGCAGGAGCCATGTCGGCATCCACATTTCCCCTGGTCTACATGCAGCAGGGGGGCGTGACCTTCAACTGCCTGCATGGTTACAGCCGCGAGATGGATGTGACGAAGATGCGTTATTCCATCACGCCGCTCACGGAGACGCGGGAGGTGACGATCCAGATCCGGAATTTCGGCGCGGCGGTGGATTCGGTTTCCTACGAGGTGGTGACCATCGACGGGACACAGTCCCTGGAGAATACGAAGGTGGTGCGCCTGGAGAAGGACGGTGATTATGTGACGTCCACGCTGCAGCTGGGGAACCACATGCTCATGAATAAGGAGTATGTCCTGAAGATCCTGGTCACGACCGGCGGCCGCGGGATCTATTACTATACCCATGTGCTGCTGGCGGACGGCCTGCATACGGCGGACTACCTGAATTTTGCGGCGGGTTTCTGGGACAAATGCATCAATAAGACGGATCTTGACACTGTGGGCGCGGCGGTCGAGCCGGATGACACCACGGATATTGAAGGATCCCTTGCGCATATGGACATACATGACAGTGTCAGGCAGCTTACCTGGGCGGACCTGAACCCGCAGATCTATTATAAGCCGACGCCAAGGCTGACGGAGATCAATGCGAACACTGCGACGATGGTGCTGGATTACCGGATCTCCGCCCCTGCGGAAAATGGGAGCACAGAGATCTACAATGTCCATGAGTATTACCGGCTGCGCTATACCGACAGCCGTGTCTTCCTTCTGAACTTTGACCGGACGACCAGCCAGGTGTTTAACCCGGAATCCAATCAGGTGATCGATCCGAACGGGATCATCCTGGGGATCACGCAGAAGGATATATCGTACATGGCGGATGTGAAGGGGCGCGTTATCGCATTTGTCCAGGAAGGTGTCCTGTGGACCTACCGCAGGGATACGGATGTCTTCACCCGCGTCTTCGGATTCCCGCAGCAGGAGAACATGGATGAGCGGGATTTTTACGGGGAAAATACGATCCGTGTGCTGAAGGTGGACAGTCAGGGAGACGTGATCTTCGCGGTGGGCGGTTACATGAACCGGGGACCCCATGAGGGGGACAACGGGATCGGCGTATACAGCTTCAATGCGGGCAGCTCCCTTGTCCGCGAGCTGTGCTTCCTGGAGACAAATGAGAACACGGAGCGTGTGCAGATCGACCTGAAGGACTGCCTCTACCTGACGCAGGATCAGAGCACGGTCTGGGCATTGTTGAACGGTGTGCTGTATCAGACGCAGCTGTCGGACGGGAGCGTTTCGATTGCTGCGAACGGCATCCACAACGGCTGCTACCAGGGGTCAAAGAGCGGTCGGTATTTTGCCTGGCTGAAGGAGGGACAGATGTACGCCTCCGCCACCCTGGAGACGATCGATTTTGAGACGGGACAGATCCGTGAGATCTTCGCCGGGGAAAATGAATTTCTGCGGCCGCTGACCTATATGAAGGAGGATCTGGTGTATGGAACCGCACGCAGCGCTGACATTTCCGTGCCCCACGGCGGCCTTGGGATCTTTCCGATGTACCGCCTGACCTTTGAGGATGGCGGCGGAAACGTGGTGAAGGAGTATGAACCCAGCGGGCTGTATGTGACGAAGCTTTCCCAGTCGGATAATCTGCTGGATCTGGAACGGGTCGCCTGGAACGGGGCGAGCTTTGTGCCGGCATCCTCTGACCAGATTGTTTCGGCGGACACGACCTCCGATGTCAGCCTGGGACTTGCGACGAAGGAAACGTCGCGCCGGCAGACGATCGTGCTGCTTCGCGTCGGGGCAGTCCTGGAGGAGGGAGAGAGCGCTGTGGGGGCAAGCAAGGCGCTGATGGGAAGCAGCCGTACGGTTCTGGTCCCGGAAAATTCTGAGCCGGAGCAGCTGTATTTCATTTATGCGTCGGGCGGCCTCGACGCGCTGTGTACCTGGCCGAATGACGCGATTGTGCAGGCGGATGCGCTGTTTGGCGTCGTGGTGGACTCCGAGCAGAACTATGTCTGGGTGCGCGGCGACCGGCAGACCTCCCATGAAATCGAGAAAAAGGACATCCCGGCAGTGATGCGGACATCTGTCATCGACCTGGAGGCGATTGAGGACGGGATCGGGAAACGGGTCGTTGACCTGAGCGGGTGCACCCTGGAGGAGGTTCTGTACTTTGTCTCCCATGACCGGCCGGTCCTTGCGGCATCTCCGGAAGGGGTCAAGCTGATCGTCGGGTATGATGAATTTAATACGTACCTGCTCAACCCGGGGGAGGATGAGTGGTATTATTACGGGATACAGGATTCTACAGACCTGTTTCTTTCGGCGGGAAATGAATTCTACAGCTTCATAGACGCGGCGCCGCGCTGATTGGGTGTGTGGTGTATTCTGAGGGAGAAGCGATGGGGAAGATATCGAAATATCAGCTTGTGATGGATTGGATCCATGAGCAGATCGATACTGGTGTTCTGCACAATGGAGAGAAGCTGGAAACGGAAGCGCAGCTGAGCGCGCGTTTTGGCTTTTCCCGCCAGACGATCCGCCAGGCGCTTGGGGAACTTGAAAAGGAAGGGACGATCAGCCGGGTCCAGGGGAGCGGCAGCTACGTGCGCGGCAACCCTGCCGGCGAGACGGCTGCGCCGCTCTCCCGCTCCGTCTCGATCCTGAGCTCGTATACCGACTCGTACATTTTCCCCCAGATCCTGCAGGCAATGGTGGAGGTCTTGCAGGAGGAAGGGTATTCTACCAGGATTCTCTTTACAAATAACCGGAGGCAGACGGAGAAGGAGATCCTGACGAACCTGCTCAGGAGCGCCAGCCGGGATCCGATCATCGCGGAGCCTGTGACGAGTGCGCTTCCGAACCTGAACGCCCCGCTCTACAGGGAGCTTTTGTCCCGGGGAATCCCGGTCCTGTTCTTCAACACCTGGTACCCGGAGCTGGATATCCCCCATGTGTCCCTGGATGACAGGGCGGCCGGCCGGATGGTGACAGAGCATCTGATCTCGCTGGGGCACCGGAGGATCGGCTGCCTGATGAAAAATGATGATGGGCAGGGAATCCTCCGTTACCGGGGATATATGGAGGCGCTCAGTGACGCGGGGATCGGACTGGATGAGTCGATCGTGTGCTGGATCGATTCGACAGGTCTGAAGCATTCGCTCAATCCGTGCGAATGGGTGCTGAACCGGCTGCAGGACTGCACGGGGATCGTCTGTTATAATGATGAGGCGGCATATCTTCTGACCCAGGCCTGCGCCCGCAGGAAGATCAAGGTGCCGGACCAGCTCTCCCTGGTGTCCATCGACAATTCGCGGCTGACACAGCTGAACCAGGTTCCCCTGACAAGCGCGGCGCATCCGATGGGGAAGCTGGGAGAGAAGGCAGCCCGCAACCTGCTGGAGATGATCCGCCATCCCGGGTTTGACGCGAATTATGAATTTGCCCCTAGCCTGGAGGTGCGCTCTTCCGCGGCGCGGGTGCCGTAAAAGGAGGGGCTGACCCACAGGCCGCCCGTTGGCGGGGGGTGACTTGTAATGATGGCATACACTCAAAGACCGCTCCGCTGGAAGAGGTGTGACTGAACCGGGCAGACCTGTTATAATGAGGGGCGGACTGACTGCACTATTTACGTTTTCATACGTCACTTGCGGTTCCGCAAGTGACTGTGCTGAACAGCTACCCGGACGGTTGTTTATCATTTACCTGCAGAATCTTAAGAATACATGAAGGAGAAACAAGCAGACTATGGACACGAAATTTGTTACAGTGAAGGAGCTTTACAGGAACCGGGAGGAGTATCTTACGAAGACGGTGACGGTGGGCGGCTGGGTGCGCTCGATCCGTGATTCGAAGAGCTTTGGCTTTCTGGTGCTGCATGACGGCACATTCTTTGAGCCGCTGCAGGTGGTCATTTCCGCGCAGCAGCTGGAGAACTATGCGCAGGTATGCAAGTTTAATGTGGGCTCTGCCGTGATCGTGACGGGAGAACTGGTGGAGACGCCGGACGCGAAGCAGCCCTTTGAGATCCAGGCGTCAAGCGTCGTGCTGGAGGGAGCTTCCACGCCGGATTATCCGATGCAGAAGAAGCGCCACACAGTAGAATACCTGCGGACGATGCCGCACCTGAGGCCGCGGACAAACCTGTTCCAGGCAACGTTCCGGGTACGTTCCCTGGCGGCTTATGCGATCCATAAGTTCTTCCAGGAGCGCAATTTCGTGTATATCCATACGCCGATCATCACGGGTACGGACGCGGAAGGCGCCGGAGAGATGTTCCGCGCGACGACGCTGGACCTTGCCGATCTCCCGAGGACACCGGAGGGAGAGGTGGATTTCTCGCAGGATTTCTTCGGTCAGTCGACACACCTGACGGTGTCCGGGCAGCTTGACGTGGAGCCCTTTGCGCAGGCATTCCGGAACGTTTACACCTTCGGGCCGACGTTCCGCGCGGAGAATTCAAACACGACGCGCCATGCGGCGGAATTCTGGATGATCGAGCCGGAGATCGCGTTTGCCGACCTGGAGGATGACATGGACCTGGCGGAAGCGATGCTCAAGTTCATTTTCCGGTATGTTCTGGAAAACGCGCCGGAGGAGATGGCGTTCTTCAATCAGTTTGTGGACAAGGGGCTGCTGGACCGCCTGAACCATGTGATGAATTCGGAGTTTGGCCGTGTGACCTATACGGAGGCGGTGAGGCTCCTGGAGGAAAATAACGACAAGTTTGATTATAAGGTCAGCTGGGGCTGCGACCTGCAGACGGAGCATGAGCGCTATCTGACAGAGCAGATCTTTAAGCGTCCGGTCTTTGTGACGGATTATCCGAGGGAGATCAAGGCGTTTTACATGAAGCTGAATGAAGATGGAAAGACGGTCGCGGCGGCGGACTGCCTGGTGCCGGGGATCGGAGAGATCATCGGCGGCTCCCAGAGGGAGGAACGCTATGATGTGCTGAAGGCCAGGATCGATGAGCTGGGCATGAGCGAGGACGAGTACAGGTATTACCTGGACATCCGCAGGTTCGGAACGACGCGGCACGCAGGCTTTGGCCTTGGGTTTGAGCGGCTTGTGATGTACCTGACGGGCGTGGGCAACATCCGTGACGTCCTGCCGTATCCGAGGACAGTGGGAAGCCTCACCTGATATGTGCGCAGGCAGGATGAGAAGTGATTTCTGAGCAGATTCTGATCTGTAAACATCACAGATTCCGACGTTTGTGACTGTTGCACCGGAGAGAAAAGGAAGTCTCATAGGGAGCGTATAAGAAGTCTCATAGATGGAGGGGATTGGTAAAGATGGCGCGAAGGCAGCAGGAGGAGCACAATGTACATAAGCACCGGGAGGGAAGCGCGTTCGGAACCTTTCTGATCACGCTGCTCCTGGTGATCGCGATCGGCGTCTTTGTCTATTCCGGCTGGAGGCTGCTTGGTTATTATATGGCCTATAAAGAGGGGACGGATGAGTACAGTGCGCTGAATGAGGAATTTGTGAACCAGGCTCCGGAGCCGGTGCAGGTTCAGCCCCGGGAGACTGCGCAGCAAGGCGATACGGAAGGGGGAGACGCAGGCCAGGGAGAGGGCGTTTCGTTTGACGAGGCGAAGGATCAGACACCGGCATCAGGCGTGTTTACCTCCGTGACCCAGCTGGAGGATCCGAAGTCGCTTCAGGAGGTTCTTGACGGGGCATATCGCGAGAGCACGGTTGAGAATGGAGAGACGAAGGAACTGCCGAAGCTCGTGAACCCGGTGAACTTTGCAGATCTGCAGAGTGTGAATCCGGAGGTGATCGGATGGATCCGCGTGGGCGCGGTCAACATTTCCTATCCTGTCGCGCAGGCGAAGGACAACGAGTATTACCTGCACAGGACCTTTAAGAAGGTGGACAACTTCGCAGGCTGCATTTTTGAAAACTGCAACAACTCCCCGCACTTTACCGACCAGAACACGATCATTTACGGACATAACATGAAAAACGGGTCGATGTTCGGGCAGCTGAAGAAGTACAGCGAACAGGAGACGCTGGACAAGAACCCGTATTTCTGGATCTTTACGAAGGATTATATTTATCAGTACCGGATTTTCTCGAGCTCGATTGTCAGCAAGATAGGCGATCCGTATATCGTGCGGTTTGCCCAGGAGGATTTCCAGAAGTTTATCGACAAGTCGATCGCTTCCAGCGAGATCGACTGCGGTGATGTAAAGGTCACGACGAAGGACCGGATCGTCACGCTGTCAACCTGCACGGGAAATGACGCGACGCGGCGCATCCTGCAGGGTGTGCTGGTGCAGGTCTATCTTCCGGCATAAAGATATGGGGCGGATCGGTTTTTCCGGCAGAGCAGAAAACTGGATTGAGATACCACAGCCAGTATGCTGGCAGAATAACGGGAGGAGGAATGGATTTATGGATATGGATAAGATCAGGCAGCTGCAGGAGATTATCGACGGAAGCGATAATATCGTCTTCTTTGGCGGAGCGGGCGTATCGACGGAGAGCGGGATCCCGGATTTCCGGAGCCAGGACGGGCTTTACCATCTGAAGTATAAGTATCCGCCGGAGACGATCATCAGCCATACCTTCTTTGTCCGGAAGCCGGAAGAGTTCTACCGTTTTTATAAAGATAAGATGATGGCACTCGACGCTAAGCCGAATGCGGCGCACATCAAGCTTGCCCAGCTGGAACAGGCAGGGAAGCTGAAGGCGGTGGTCACGCAGAATATCGACGGCCTTCACCAGAAGGCGGGAAGCCGTGAGGTTCTGGAGCTGCATGGGTCGGTGCTGAGGAATTACTGCACAAGGTGTGGAGAATTTTACGACGCGGAGTTTGTGAAGAATGCGGAAGGCGTTCCGAAATGTGTGAAGTGCGGCGCCACGGTGAAGCCGGATGTGGTGCTGTATGAGGAGGGATTGGACGGCGATATCATGAGCCGGTCCATCATGCATATTCAAAAGGCGGAGGTTCTGATCATCGGCGGAACGAGCCTGGTCGTATACCCGGCCGCAGGTCTGATTGATTATTTCAACGGAAAGAAGCTGGTGCTGATCAATAAAGGGGCAACCGGGCGCGATGCCGGCGCGGATCTGGTGATCACGGATCCCATCGGAGAGGTGTTTTCGCAGATTAAGGTGTGATATTGCCGGACATTGCCTGTAAAATTCGGTGATTTGCACCCTTGATTTTGCAGAATCGGTACGGTATAATGCGACCTTGTGATGTATCATTTTTCCTTGCTCATCCGACCGCAAGGGTGGGCCAAAGACCATAAGGAGGTGCAAGCAGCATGAACAAATACGAACTGTGCGTAGTTGTCAGCGCTAAACTCGAAGACGACGCCAGGGCGGAGCTGATCGATCGTGTGAAAGAACTGATCGCAAGATTCGGAGGCACTGTCACGGATGTCGATGACTGGGGCAAGAAGAGGCTTGCCTATGAGATCGAGAAGATGCATGAAGCATTTTACTCTTTCATCCGCTTCGAGTCTGAGCCGGCGGCTCCGGGCCAGATCGAGGCCAGGCTTCGTATCATGGACGGAGTGATCCGGTATTTATGCGTTAGACAGGACGCGTAAATTCAAGGAGATATCATTATGAATAAAGTCATCTTGATGGGTCGTCTGACACGTGATCCGGACGTGAGATATTCCGCCGGAACCGGTGATCAGCAGCAGGCTTACGCCAGATACTCACTGGCGGTAGACCGCAGGGTCCGCCGTGACAACAATGATCCGAACGCTCAGACCGCAGATTTTATCAACTGTGTTGCCTTTGGCAGGAGTGCCCAGTTTGCGGAGCAGTACCTGCATAAGGGAACGAAGATCGCGGTCGTTGGAAGGATCCAGACGGGGAAGTATACGAACAGGGAAGGACAGACCGTCTACACTACGGATGTTGTGGTGGAGGATCAGGAGTTCGCGGAGAGCAAGGCTGCGTCTGAACGTTTTAATGGAGGACAGTATAACGGCGGTCAGTATGGCGGACAGGGGGCATCTTACCAGGCATCCCAGGCTTCTTCCTACCCGGCACCGGCACCTGCACAGGCGGCACCAGCTCCGGCACCGGAGATGGGAGATGGCGGATTTATCAACATCCCGGAGGGGATCGACCAGGAACTTCCATTCAACTGATCCCTTCATTCGTCTATAAGGAGGATTCAAATGGCGTTTAATAAGACCGATGCTCCGAGACGCAGCAGCAGGCCGATGCACAGACGCAAGAAGGTATGCGTGTTCTGCGGCAAAGAGAACAACGAGATCGATTACAAGGATACCGCGAAGCTGAAGAAGTATGTCTCCGAGAGAGGCAAGATCCTTCCGCGCCGCATCACCGGCAACTGCGCGAAGCACCAGAGGGCGCTGACGGTCGCAATCAAGAGAGCACGCCACATTGCGCTGCTTCCGTATCAGGTAGACTGATTTATTTCAAAATTAAAGCAAAAAAACAGCAGCCGGCCGGCTGCTGTTTTTTTGCTGCTTTTCGTGATCTGAGTTGAAGAGAAACCGTGTTACGGCGCGGGGCCGATGGTGGCGACGACCGGGATATCCGCGGGCGCCGGCGGCGCCTCGATGACGACCGGAGCCGCAGGCTCCGTCTGGGGCGGAAGGGTTTCCGCGGGCGGCGGCGCGGGAATGGTTTC
>CAMJIC010000060.1 GCA_946405675.1 uncultured Clostridia bacterium | reverse complement strand
TGGATTCGGCAAAAATCTGGAAATTGTGCGAGACAGATCAGGCTGAAGGATATGTATCTGCACTGACTTTTTCAAATCTGGTCTACATTATGCGCAAGGAGCTAAGTCCAGAGAAGATAAATGAAGTCTTCAAGAGCCTTGGGCTGATCTTCCAGTTTACAGATTTGACTGTTTCAGATTTGACCAAGGCCGCAGAACAACAGTGGGACGATTTTGAGGATGCATTGCAGGCTGCTACAGCAGAACGCATCCATGCGGACAATATCATCACAAGAAATGTCAAGGATTTTAAGCAAAGTAAAATAGTTGCTTTCACGCCGACAGAGTTTCTGGCGAGACTGTAAAGACGACACCACTAACACAGAGAAGCATCTTGGAGAAATTCCAGGGTGTTTTTTTCTTGCTGCCTTTTACCATGTCAGGAATGCCGTATGGACACAGTTCCCTGCTGAGATCCGGGTGGTCCGATATCTGGTCTTCGATAATGGAACGTATGCCCTTGTTTTTGGAGACACTGCCTTCGCGGCCAACGGTAAGGCCAAAGCGGACGATGATGTTATTGATGCGGTTTGACTTCGAAGAACTTCATATCGCGTCTCACGTAAACGCTGACCTGGATGAACTTCGAATGGGTATCGATACCGACACCATAGGCTTTGGTTTGCTGGACTTCGACGCCTTCTTCCAGGATGACGGTCTCAAGGGGATCATGAAAGCGGACGCGCAGACGGAGCAGGCAGCAGACCAGGTGGAAGCAGCACCTGCGAAGGAATAGATGAAAGCCAGCTGATTAGGCTGGACATGGCAGTGTTGCCAACATGCCTGTATAACCGTAAACCATGAAATCCCTCCGGCACATTCCCGAAGGGATTTTTTGAGTTGCCGGATACTTCAGCAGCTCTTGTCACTGTGCAACAATACCTTGACTTTTTACTTAAAAGGATTATCATAAGTTCGTATATAGCGAAGATATGAGGTGAACATCATGATTGTTATGAGCATAAAACTGAATCACATCTACGGATTTGATGATTTCCAGATAGATTTCACTTACCCCAGAAAGCTCTCAGTCTCCCTGCTTGGAGAAGAAGCACTTGCGGGGCGTGAACGTTTCCGGTATAAGAAAGTGGTAATCCTGATGGGGAGTAACGCGACAGGTAAGACCAGCCTTGGAAGGGCTCTGCTGAAAATATTCAGTTCCATTAAGGAGGCAAACGAAGCAATCCTGCGTGAACTTTATTCCGGTGACCAACCAGCCAGGTTTCAGGTGGATTTTGTCAATGAGGGTTATACGCTCCATCGGTTTTGCGGAATCGTAGAGGGCGAGGATATCACCTTTCGGTATTTTTCCGCAGAGATCGGTGAAATGGATTCCTATGAGATGACTGCAGATAAACTGACAGATCATACAGATGAACTGAAAGGTAGCTTTAAGGAACTGAAGAAAGCAGTGGGATCTCTTGAGTACCGCTTTGCCTATCCGGAGATTGAGTCCTCTCTGAGGGTTTCTGATGTTAAGAAAACGGCCCTGCTGAAGACGCTCCGGGCTGTGATTGGCACATTGGATCCTACACTCACGGATATTTCCATAGCCAGAGACCTGAAGGATTCTTTTGTGATCCGCAGGCGGAACGACGAGATTATCATACAGGAAGGAAAACTCCTGAACAGAGAGATGCTGTCAAGCGGGACGGCAGAGGGAATCGATGTGGCTGTTTTTCTGGCCTCTATGTTGTCAGAAAGGAACTGCTTCTATTACTGCGATGAGCATTTTTCCTACATTCAGAGCGATATTGAGAAGCGCATATTCGGGCTGATGGTGGAACGGCTGGGGAGGAATGAGCAGCTGATCTTCACCACACACAATACGGACATGCTCAACCTGAATCTCCCGAAGCATACGTTCGCCTTTATGAAGAAAGAGATAGATGGCAATGAATACAGGGTGAGCGTCACATTTGCATCGGAGTTCCTTAAGAGAAACACGGACTCGGTCAAGTGCGCCATGGAAAACGACGTGTTCGGCTCCTTACCGGATGATTCCCTGCTGGATGATCTGGAGGTGACGGATATATGAGAAAATGTATATACCTCACCGAGGGAGAATGCGAGGAGAAGCTTATCAAGGCATTGAAGGAGAAGCCGGCGCTGATCGTGCCTGGGAAGGTGAAAAAATTCAATGTGGTGCAGGATGAATTGCCGGTATCGCTGCTGATGCAGTTTGAACCGGGCAGCATCGTTGCGCTGGTGTTTGATACGGATAAAGACGAGACAGAACACCTGAAGAATAATATCAAGCTCCTGAAATCCCTGAACTTCAAAGTCGAGGTGCTGACAATTCTCCAAGTGCTGAATTTTGAGGATGAGATCGAACGGGCAACGGATGTGACGAGAGCACAGGATCTCACCAGGAGCAGAAGTGTGGACGACTTCAAGGGAGCTGTAAACAGGATGAAGGAAAAAGAATTCCGGAATGCCCTGAAGCGTCACAAGCTGGATATGAATATGCTATGGAACCAGAAGCCTCCGAAGGCGTTTCGTTTTGTCGGGCAAGACTCGGAGAAGATTAAGAGCACCGATTGATGGCATAACCGGATCAGCACTTAAGGAATGTATATGAAGAAAGAAGAACAGGAACTACTGGATATAGAAGTGAGATCTTATCAGATAAATCGTCAGTGAAGACGCAATCTTTTACGTAATACAAGTCAAAGTATTTGATGACTCTGAAATGAAGATAGCTGTTTGGAATATGATGGCTCGATTCTTGGCTGTTTTACCATCGCACACAAGTCTGTGGAGATGCGTTCGGATGGTCTCGGCAAGACCACAAAGAAAACGACGAGCCGATACGCCCAACTTAACGAAGCGACAGGAGCATACCTCGTTTCAGGCTTCCTTATCGCTCAGTTCGGGAAGAACTATGCTGTTGATAACGGATCCCGGCCAGGAATTATCCTGCTTCAGATACAGGACAGCAGCTTCTCCTCTAGCTCTTCCCGGGTGCGGAGGCTGCCGATGTCTTCGAGGCGGTTCAGCCGGGATATGGCGCTTTTCAGGCGGAAGATCCATGGCCTGTCCTCATGCCGGAAGCAGGCAGTGAGGATCATGCGGATCCTGCAGTTTTTCCAGTTCATGCGGTGCTTCAATACGGCGATGCATAGCTGGGTGCGGTCTGCGGGAGTCAGGGCAAACTGCAGCAGCGCGCCGGACTGGCTGGCGTTGCTGCACACCGATTCCCGGTGGAGAAGAGCCTGGATGTATTCAGGGCCAACCGCGCCCATTTCCACGAGCTCCAGAGACAGCTGTTCGATGGCAGCGAAGACAGAAGGATATTCGCAGTCCTCCTTCCAGACTGCGTGGTCAAATAATACCTGGAGGGGCGGCATCTGCGGGTAGAAGCGCAGCGTGATATTTTCCTGGATATAGGCTTCGATGCTGCGGATATCGGATGGGGTCACATAGGTCGAGATCTCAACGACATCCGTTCCCGGGCGGTCCGTGATCGGTTTATGGACGGTTGACAGGACAAGGTCTGTTTCTCCAAAGTCATAAAAGCTCTTCGCGTTGACCGGAAGCAGGGCGGTGACGTTCAGGTAATTGGCAAAGGCACCCAGAATGCGCCTTTTGATTGCCCATGCGATGGACATGTGCTGGTGGCAGAAAATGACTGTGCGGGGCTTGTATTCCGGATGATGGTGCAGAAAGAATTCCAGCGCTCCGCTGGTGCAGTGGGCGATGTGGAGAAGCTCCCATTCGGACAGATGGCAGCCCTGCTCCCGGACCCAGATATCCTCCAGAAGCCATGCCAGCTCAGTCTCCACGCTCAGATGCTGTTTTACATGCTCCGGCCTGTTCTGGGAGATGAGGCGGCGGAGCGGGTCGAGCAGATAGCGGATGTCCTGGAGGAGGGTAATGTAGAAGTCTTCATCGCCGGTAAAGTCGAGTCCGTAGGTATCCCGGATGGCGCGGAGGTAGGCATCGGCCAGGCGGATGGCCTTGGGCGTGAATTCCCGGCCGATCGTGTCAAAGGAGAGCTTCCCGGAATCCATGATATGCCCGGACGCGATCAGCAGGTAAATGCGGTCGCGTTCGTGGGGCGGAATCGTGAAGCGGAGCAGGGATTCCAGGTGATCGAGCAGCTGTGTGGCAGCCTGGTCGGCAGCAGCGTCGGCACGGACAATGGGGGCTGTTTCCGGGAGCGGGTGGCCTGTCGTGATCCGTCGGTACAGGATCGTGCAGGCAAGATCCAGCTCCACCATATCGGCATCCTCCATCAGGATGCCGTGGCGGTTCAGGTGCCCCGGGATGATGTCGATGATCTGGTCCAGGAGCTGCGTGCCCAGGAAGGACATCTCGTATACGGCGTTGCCGCGCCCGTTGTAGTTCCAGTGCTCCATGAACAGGTCGCACAGAAGCTGCCGTCTCTTTGCCTCATCCGGCTCAAAGGAAATATAGCCTTGATCTGACAGCATCCGGATGCCGGGACCATTCATGCTGTAACGAAGGCGCAGCTGCCTGAGATCCTTTTCCAGGGTGGTGCGGCTGATGAACATCTCATCCTCCAGGTCAAACTGGTTGAGGGGGGATTCGGCAAGGCACAGCTTGAGCGCCAGGGCGCGGATCCGGTCTTCCCTGGTGAAAAAAGCGGTTTCGATCCGGTTGATCCGGCGGATCCTTTTCGGGTCTTTGGCAGTAAAGAAATACCCTTTGCTCCGGACCGAGTCGATCCTGGCATCATATGGCTCCAGCTCGTGGTTGATCGTGACGACATCGCTGCGGATTGTGCGTGACGTGGTGTTCAGCAGGGCGGCGAGCTCCTGGCCGGTGACCAGGGCGCTTGCGTTCTGCATGGTGTGAAGGAGCTTCCGCTGGCGGAGGGTGAGATTCAATGCAGCCATTCCATACGCCTTTCTTACATCGGGCAAAAATCAGGCAAACCCTGGTACGGGCACACCCACAGGCGGGTTACAAGTCACGCCTCGGCCAGACTTAGGTTGGCCGGGGTGTGACTTGTAACCCGGCCGGCCCGCTGGCGAGGGTGTGACTTGTAACGATACGGTAAATCAGCATAATATGGAACTATCATAGCATAGAGCTTGTATCACGTAGAATATGTATAACGCTAAATTTGCAGAAATTGCCACCTGTACGGTTGGATCGCTTTTAGCGATCCAACTTCACCCCTTCATTCGCAAAACCCACGCTGCGCCCTAAAGGACTAGCTTCGCGTCGCGCTCCTGCGTCTGCTTGCGCATCCGCGTTTTGCTCATCAGGGGGGGCTTGTCATATTGCACTATATTTCCGCTTTGAAGCGGAAAAAGAAAGTTTGAACATCCTTGCCTCATAGGGTAGGCTTGTATCTGAGAAAAGACAGCGGCGGGGCCTGTGTGGAAACGGCAGGCCGGCGCGGAAGCGGTTGGATATGAGACAGCGCAGAAAAAGGAGGAAGGGATGAGCTTTCATTTCTTTGTAAAAAGCAACCTCGAATTTGGTGCCGGTTCGGCACAGGTGCTTCCGGATGTGATCAGAAAGCATGGTCTGAAGAAGGTCATGGTGATTTATGACGGCGGAGTCAAGGCGGCGGGGATTGCCGAGAAGGTGCTTGCGCAGGTGAAGAAGGCGGATGTGCCTTATGTGATCTTTGATTCTGTGATCCCGAATCCTACCAATGAAGTAGTGGAGGCTGCCGCTGCCATTGCGAAGGAAGAGAAGGTGGATGGCTTTGTTGCCGTGGGCGGCGGCAGCAGCATTGACACGGCCAAGGCGGTGAATGTCCTGATGACCAATCCGGGGCCGATCGGTGCGTACGGCGGCATGAACATGGTGAAAAACCCCTGCCTGCCTCTGGTTGCGATCCCGACGACGGCAGGGACATCCAGCGAGATCACCAATGTCAGTGCGCTGATCGATACGCAGAAGGTCGTCAAATACGTGGTGATCGATGACAAGATCACGCCCTCGGATGTGATCGCTGATCCGGAATTTACCAGGACAGCTCCTGCCGGAGTGACGGCCGCCACGGGCATGGATGCGATCACGCACGCGGTGGAGAGCTACATTTCCAACATGGCGACGCCGCTGACAAAGTACAATTCGCTCAAGGGCCTGCAGATCCTGTATCAGAATATCGAGCGGGTGGTCGCGGATGGGAATGACATGGAGGCAAGGGAGCAGATGATGCTCGGCTGTGTCATCACAGGCTTTGGCTTTTCCAATGCCAACCTTGGATTCGTTCATGCGATCGCGCATACCCTCAGTGCCCATTTTGGCCTGGCGCATGGCATGGCGAATGCATGTGTGCTGCCTTATGTCATGGCATATAACGCGGAAGCTGTTCCGGAGCTGATGGTGGAGCTGGCGGAGGCGATCGGCCTTGAGACGAGTGGAGAGATCGAGAAGGACCGTCTGCTTCTGTCAGATGCGCTGCTGGACCTGATCCGCAGGCTGAAGATCCGGACGCTGTCCGAGCAGGGAATCGAGAAGAAGGATTTTGATATGCTTGCAGAGGATGTGCTGAAGGAACCGGTGCTTGGCTTCAATCCGCGCCAGGGTGTCACGAAGGAGGATGTGATCGCGATCCTGGAGAAGGCATATTGAGGCAACCAACATAGATACGGAAATGTATGAGAGCTGAGGAGGAAGAAGGATTATGGAAAAGAAAAAGCTGGCACTTTGCACCCCGATCCCGGAGGACAAACTGAATTTCATCAAAGAATGTTGCGATGTTACGATCTGCGGGGAGCTGAAGCATGGGAAGGGCCATGTCACGGAGGAGATGACCCGGGAAGAGTGCATGGGAAATGAGCTGGTTGTGCTCGGGGATGAGTATGCCGGGGCGGATACCATCAAGGCATGGGCGGATGCGGGAATGAAGTTCTTGGGCGTTGCGAAGGGAACGCCGGCAACCGTGGATTACGGTGCGATCGCGGACGCGGGCCTTCAGCTTTCCTACACGCCGGGGCGCAACCGTGTGGCAGTCGCTGAGTTTACCATCGGCCTGATGATCGCGGCGGCAAGGAAGATCACGCTGAGCGCGGCCGGACTCATGAAGGGCGAGCACACCTCTGAGGCATGTGATATCTATGATGTCCCGGATGTAAAGAATGTCACCTTCGGGCCTTTGGATGAGAAGCATCCCTTCGTCGATTACGGAATCGGATTTGAGCTTTATGGAAAGAAGCTGGGGATCGCAGGATATGGCGCCATCGGCCGTGAGGTCGCTGTCCGCGCAAAGGCGTTCGGCATGGAGATCCTGGCGTATGACCCGTTCCAGGATCCGGAGAAGATCAAGGCGGACGGCGCGGTTCCGGCAGACCTGGATACCATGCTCGCACAGAGTGATATTGTCAGCCTCCATCTTCCCGTGATCCCAGCCACGAAGGATTCGGTCAACAAGGATTGGTTTGGGAAAATGAAGAAGACCGCGATCCTGGTCAATACCGCAAGGGCTTATGTCGTGAACCAGAGGGATCTGATCGAGGCACTGGAAAATGGTGAGATCGGCGGAGCCGCGATCGATGTGTACTGGAAGGAGCCGGTGCCGGTCAACCATCCTCTGCTGAAGATGCGCAATGTCGTCTGCACCCCCCACATGGCAGGCCTTACCACCGATGTGGATGGCTGGTCCGGGAAGATGATGGGAGATGAGGTCATTGCTTACCTGAAGGGTGAGCCCAGAAAGTATCTGTGGAAGCTGAGATAAGGACCTGTCACGAATTAACTTATACATATTGCTTGTGCAATCTGCATAGTTCATTTCGTGACAGTTCCTAAGGTGAAAGGAGGGAAAGGATTGCCATGGGAGCAAGATGCTATGCGGGAAAACAGAAGTACCCGCATTTATTTGAACCGATCCGGATCGGGAACATCAGGCTGAAGAACCGCATCATTGCCGCGCCGACCAGCCCCAGCATGATGACGACGGAAGGCCATTTTACCCCGGAGATGATTGCTTATCTGGAAGAGAAGGCGAAGGGGGGCGCGGCCGTCGTGACCTATGGGGAGGCGATCGTCCATTCGGCGACGGGCAAGTCCCATAACAAGCAGCTTCAGCTGGATTCCTTCGGTGTGCGGGAAGGGCTGGCGATCGCGGTGAAGAAGATCCATAACCAGGGCGCCTACGCCAATATCCAGCTGTCCCATGGAGGGAAATGGGGCGGCCTTGCCAGCGTCGGGGGAACCGTCGGCGCGAAGACGGAGGCCTGGGGCGTGAGCGATGAGGATACGCCGGTGGGACATGTGAAGGAGATGCCGAAGGAGCTGATCCTGGAGATCGTCCGTTCCTACGGGGCTGCGGCAAAGCTGTGCCAGGAGTGCGGTTTTGACATGGTGCAGGTTCATGCGGCACACGGATGGCTGTTCTCCCAGTTCCTTTCTCCGGTGGAAAATAAAAGGACGGATGAGTTTGGCGGCAGCCTTGAGAACCGTGCAAGGTTCCTCATGATGGCGCTGGATGCAGTCCGTGCGGCGGTTGGCCCCCGTTTCCCCATTGAGTGCCGGATTTCAGGCGATGACCTGACGGATGCGGGGCTGGACATGGATGCGTGCGTGGAGGTGGCGAAGCTGATCGAGGACAAGGTGGACCTGTTCCAGGTTTCCTGCGGGAACCATGAGGATCCCGCAATGTTCTGCAGGACACACCCGAATGCATTTTTCCCGAGAGGGGTCAATGTTTACCTGGCGGCCAATATTAAGAAAAATGTCAGTAAGCCGGTTGCCTGTGTCGGTTCCCTGAACGACCCTGCGCAGATGGAGGAGATCATCAGGACGGGGCAGGCGGATATCGTAGAGATCGCCCGGGGGCTTGTGGCGGATCCCTATCTTCCCTGCAAGGCGCTGCATGATCAGGCGGATGACATCACGCCGTGCCTGCGCTGCTATGAGTGTTTCGCGGATACGGTGACGAAGGAGTCGGTGAAATGCTCCGTTAACCCGACGATGGGGCAGCAGCTGGACGCGAAGGCCGGGATTCCGGCAGCGAAGGAAAGGAAGCGGGTGCTGATCGCAGGCGGAGGCCCGGCAGGCATGGAAGCGGCCATTACACTGGCGGGCAGGGGACATGAAGTCACTCTCGTGGAAAAGAGCGGAAAGCTCGGCGGGAACCTGCATCCGGCAGGAGCCGCATTTTTCAAGGAAGACATCCGTAAGCTTTGCAAGACGCTGCAAAACCGCGTAAAGCGGTCCGGCGCAAAGGTGGTCCTGAATACGGAAGTGACGCCGGAATATGTACGGGAATATGACCCGGATGCTTTGATCGTCGCGATCGGCTCCAATGAGCTGCGCCCGCCCATCAAGGGAATGGACCTTCCTCATGTGGTCATGGCGATTGACGCGGAGCTGCATCCGGAGAAGCTTGGGAAGCGGGTCGTGATCATGGGCGGCGGCCTGGTCGGCGGTGAGGCGGCAATCGGATTCCATCACGAGGGGCATGAGGTGTCCATTGTCGAGATGAAGCCGGAGGTTGCCATGGAGGTGAATTCCTTCTACCGCGGCGGGCTGATGCCGCAGATTGAGAAGGCGGCCACGAGCTATGTCAATACGAAGGTGCTGGAGATCGTTCCGGAAGGCGTGAAGGTGGAAAAGGACGGGAAGGAATTTGTGATCGAAGCGGATTCCGTCGTCTGCGCCCTCGGGTTCCGTGCCCCTTATGCAGCGGTGGACGCATTGTGCGAGGAGGTCGATGAATCCTACATCATCGGCGACTGCAGGAACGTAGGCCAGATTCACCATGCGATCAACCAGGGATATTACACGGCGTTGCTTGTCTGACAATGCTTGTTTCACAATGAAGGAGGAGAGAGCAAATGAACTACGAACAGACCAGAAGGACCGTTCTGGAAGCGATCCAGGAAGCAGTTGAGATGAAGCTGATCAATGGCACCTCCGGCAATATTGCCATGCGCACGCCGGAGAATCCGAATATCGTCTGCATTACGCCCAGCGGCATTCCGTATACCGGGATGAAGCCGGAGGATATCGCGGTTGTTGAGATGCTTGATGACGGAACGAATAAGTGGATTGAGGGAAATTACAAGCCGTCCTCCGAGGTTCCGATGCACTGTGCCGTCATGCGTGCGCGCAAGGATGTCAATGCGACCGTCCATACCCACAGCATGTATGCGACCATCTGCGCGATGGGCGAGAATCCGCAGCTGGTCCCGATCACGCCGCCGCAGTGTGAATTTACCCCGGTGGGCATCGTGAGCTTCACCATGCCCGGCTCCAACGATGTGGCGGACAAGGTGCGTGATACCCTTGGCGAGAGCGGGCGTGTCTGCCTGATCAAGAATCATGGAATGTTCTCCTGCGGCAAGAACATGAAGGCGGCCATGCATGCGACTGTCTACACCGAGGAGATGGCTCAGACCACGGTGATCGCAAAGACCCTTGGCACTTATGAGCCGATGCCGGAGGAAGCGGTAAAGGCGATGCAGGCGCTGATCGCGGCTGACCAGGCGGTCTGAAGGTCCGGAGATATATACCGCCCGCGTGTACCGGATAGAGACAGGAATACGTGAAAGACAGGGAAACGAAGAAAGACAAGGAAACATAAAGAAAGATATAGAAAGGCACAGGAAAGGAGAATCATCTATGGAAGAGAGAAAAGAAGTTCTGGCGAATGTGATCAAGTTCGCGGCAATGGCGTTTGGAAAGCCGGAGGCGGAGATCAACGAGAATACTAAGGTTTCCGAGGAGCTTGGCGTCCAGTCTGTGCAGCGCGTCGCCCTGAGTTCTTCCATTGAGAATGCATATGATGTCATGATCCCGGTTGCCCGGATCGGGAAGTTCGAAACGATCGGCGATATCGTGGATTATATCATGGATGAAATGTAAGGAGAAAAGGAGAAGATCATGCTGACGAATGTAAAACTCGGCAAGAATATGAGAAGCGTCTCCATCGTCGGGATCGGCGCGACGCCGTTTTTCAACGGGGTCGAGAATCCGACCTATAAGGGGCTGACCAATGGTGAGCTTTTTGGATACGCAGCGCTTGACGCGATGGCGGATGCCGGCGTTGAGCCAAGGGATGTTCAGTTTTTCTTCCATGGCTCCGCGAACCCCCATGTGCTGAATAACTGCATTACGCCGAACCTTCAGGTCGCTGACTGGTTCGGAATGAGGGGAAAGGGCTCCCTTTCCCATTCGGAAGGGTGCTGTACCGGATACATTGCCCTGGAAGAGGCAGTGTTCGCGGTCGCCAGCGGTGCCTATGACATCGTGCTGACCGGCTGCAGCGAGCAGGGGACCGGTATGCCGGACGGCAACACGCCGGATCATATGCGTGTTCCGCTGACCTCAGAGATCCTGTTCCCGGACCTGGATTCCATTTTTGACCGGGCTTACGGAAGATATCTTGGCGGCGGCCCCGGCATGAACCATGATGACTGGATCAATCTTTATGCCCATGAGAACGGCCTGACGCCGGAGCAGGTGGATGACGTTCTGAACCATCAGGCATATCATTTCCGCAGGAATGCCACCCTGTGCGAGCGGGCGATCCGCAGGAAGCCTTATGATGAGATGGCGAAGGAAGCCGGGTTTGATGATGTATGGGAGTACATGAGATCCCCGTACAACCCGAAGATGTCCCAGTACCTGCGCACCTCCAGCGATTCGTGCGTGGCGGACGGCGCGGCTGCGTGCATCGTTGTCCCGACTGAGATCGCGAAGCAGTTCAATTCCAAGCCCATCGAGGTGCTGGGCTGCGGCGCGTCGGTCCTTGACGCGATCGTTCCGCACCTGGAGAAGAAGGCGACGGCAGAAGCGGCTCGCCAGGTCTATGAACTGACCGGGCTTACGGGAGATGACATTGACCTGCTCTTTGTCAATGACTTTATCGGATCTTCCGCGTTCCTTGCAGCGGAAGAGGTCGGCTACCTCCCGAAGGGAGAAGGGTGGAAATACGCCTTGGAGGGCAGGCTGGCTTATGACGGCGACAAGCCGATGAATACCAATGGCGGACGTACCTCCTACGGACACGCCTTCGGCGCTTCCGGCATGGCGGATGTATTTGAAGCAGTGACCCAGATGCGCGGGGATGCAGGGGACCGACAGATCAAAAAGCTGCCTAAGCATACCTTCCTGCGTGGATTCGGCGGTGCCCAGAACGTGCGC
>CAMJIC010000059.1 GCA_946405675.1 uncultured Clostridia bacterium | reverse complement strand
CTTGCAGCCTACTGTGCAAGCTGCCCCGTCGCGGGATCAATCACGTTCCAGTAGGCATCCACGCAATTCCCGTTTTCATCCACAGAGCAGCCGGGGATGGGGTTGCCATAGCTGTCGACGACCTGTCCGTTGGACACGCGTGCGTCATAGCGCAGTGTCCCGCTGGAATCAAATACCATAAAGGGTGCGCCGGAGGTCTCTTCCTGGGGCGCTTCCTCCGGAGCTGCTTCTTCCGGAGCCGCTTCTTCCTGGGCAGGTGCTTCCGCAGCCTGTCCGTCGGCCCCTTCTTCCGGCGCTGCTGCCTCCTGGCTGCCCGACGCGCCTTCTCCGGCGAGGGAATCCCCTGCTGCCTGAGTTCCTTCCGCCGATGTATCTCCTGTTTCCTGCCCCCCCGCCTGAGTTTCTCCTGATGGCTCCGCCGGACTGTCTGCGGATTCCGTCTCCTGGTTTTGGGCCGCTTCGGAATCCGACTGGAAGGTAATCGCTTCGTTCCTTCCGGTAAAGCCTTCCATATGAAGTGTCCCGGAGTCTGATGCAATCTGCGGATAGATGGACACCAGGTTGGCAATCTTCTCTTCCAGATATTCATCCTGGCCCAGCAGCACCGTGATGGAGCCGATGCGCAGGATCATATTCTGGTTTGCGTCAAACGTAACGCTGTCCGGAATCATCTCGTTCTTGATCAGCAGCTGCGTGATATTGAGCATCGTCCGAAGAACAGATGTATTCCCTGTGACCAGCTTCTGGTAAAGCAGCGGCTTTTCGATCTCAACGCCGGACACAAGGGGAAGCCCCGCATAGATCGTATCCGTGATCTCCTGGACGACGCCCTCCGCGTCAAAATATACATTGCTGTTTTCATACTGGACACGCCCCACAAGCTGGGACTCCTTCACCTCGATCCGCACGGAAGTCGGGGAAAGCATGACCGCCTGTACGCTTTTCAGGTAAGGGGCATCCGCAGTGGGCGTTGCCGACCGGTATTTCCACGCAAAATAGAGCGTATTGCGCGTCTTGAAATCATAGATCAGGTCATCCCTGATCTGCTCCGCGAGATAACGCTCATTTCCCCTGACATCGATCGATCGGATCTGAAACACTCCGAGTACGACTGCAGCCGCCGCTCCAAGCACGACAACAAGGATCGCGGCTACCTTGATCCCCCTGCTCATAACGCCCCGGTTCTCTCTTTCCACTTCAGAACCAGTTCCTTAAATACCCGGCCCCTTTCTTCATAATCACGGAACATCCCCCAGCTGGCGCAGGCCGGAGACAGCAGCACCGCGTCCCCGCTTTGCGCAAGCCCGACACACGTATCAAAGCATTCCTCAAAGGTATCGCACAGATAAACCGGAGAAAAACCGTGTGCCTTCGCGCAGGCGGCGATCTTCTCCCTGGTCGCCCCGACCAGCACCAACGCCTTCACCTTTCCGTGAAAGCTCTCAATCCAGGTATCATAGGAAGAATCCTTGTCATAGCCGCCGCCGATCAGAATTGTCGGCCGCCTCATTGCCTCCACCGCCTTGATGGCAGCATCCGGATTGGTCCCTTTGGAATCGTTGTAAAATGCCACGCCGCCCGCTTCACCGGCATATTCGATCCGGTGCTCGACCCCGGGGAATGCCTTCAGCACCTCCCTGATCTGTTCCATGGGCATATGGACAGCCAGCGCGGCAAGCACGGCCACGCTCACATTTTCATAATTATGCGCCCCAAGGATCTGAAGCTCATCCGTGCGGATCACATCCTGAACGCCCTCTGCACCATCTATGGCAGCCTTCAGGATGCCGTTCTCCAGGAACATCCCCTTCTCCAGCTTCCGCCTGCTGGAAAACCACCATACCCTTGGGCCGTCAGGCGACATGCTTTCGCCAAATGACCGCAGCACCTCATCCTCATAGTTCAGGATCAGCACGTCCTCTCTGGTCTGGTTTTCCGCGATCCGTTCCTTGACACGGATGTATTCCTCCATCGTATGATGCCGGTTCAGGTGATCCGGCGTGATGTTCGTGATCGCACTGACATGGGGATGGAAGGAATGGATCGTCTCGAGCTGGAAGGAGCTGATCTCAGCCACGCAAACGCTCTCAGGCCTCGTGGCATTGGCCGCCTTTGTGTAGGGCGCACCGATATTCCCCACAACATGTACATTCTGCTCACCCCGGAAGCGCTTCATCAGCTCTCCGAGCAGCGTCACCGTCGTCGTTTTTCCATTGGTTCCCGTCACGGCGAGAACCTCTCCTTTGGAAAGGCTGTAGGCAAGCTCCACCTCGCCCCAGATCATGACACCGGCTTCCCGGATCCGGTTGACCGGCTCAATATCCGTAGGAACCCCCGGGCTGATCACGCACAGGTCACTGGAATCGATCAGCTCCTGCGTCAGCGGCCCGGTCACGATGCTGACCGCTTCCGCCCATTTCACCGCGTCAGGACCATCTGACGCAAACTGCGCACGTACCTGATCCTCGGTCAAAGACGCATTTCCATCATACAGCACCGGCTTTGCACCGCGGGAAAGGAGCAGTTCGCACGCTCCCACTCCGCTTCTGCCCGCGCCAAATACCAGCACCCTCCTGCCGGATAGATCCGTCCCTCGCTTTATGTCTTTCATACCATTCTCGCTCATCATTTTCACACTCACCTGCATATCACTAAAGGTTGTGCCGGCGGCATTCCCCGCACGTCGGCTCTGCCCCTTTTCGCTTAGGAGCTGTCACGAAATTAACTATACAGCCTGCGCAGGATGTTTTTTCGAGATCAAGGAAGAAAACGTAGCCGTACCGGGGATTCGGCATGAGGTGGCACCGGCTTTAGCCGGTGACGGAGTCCTGATGCCATGTACGGCGAGGCTTTCTGACGCAGATACCGGAAAAACAGACAAGCAAGATGTATATGTTAATTCGTGACAGATCCTTAGAACCGGATCAGGGCAGCAAGGCAAAGCAGGATCGTCACAATGGTAAATACAGCCACGATCCTGGTCTCCGACCATCCGCCCAGTTCAAAGTGATGATGGATCGGCGCCATCCGGAAAAACCGCTTTCCGCCGGTCTTCTTGAAATAAGTTACCTGAATGATGACAGATATCACCTCGACCAGGTAGATCAGCCCTACGATCGCGATGAATACCGGCATCTGAAGCGCATAGGCAGCGCCTGCGACGAATCCGCCCAGTGCCAGGGATCCTGTATCTCCCATGAACACCTTCGCCGGGTTGACATTGAACAGGAGAAATCCCAGCAGCGCCCCGGCCATCGCAGCGCAGACAGGCTCGATCCCGCCCACAACTGTCAGGGATGCATAGCAGAAAAACACCGCGACCACGGATGTCACGGATGCTGCCAGGCCGTCCAGTCCGTCCGTAAAGTTTACCCCATTCACGGTACCGATGATGATCCCGAATGCCGCGATGCTCGCAAAGACGCGGAAAGCAAATCCCGTCAGCACCATGCCGCCTGTAAAAGGAAGCCTCCAGTCCAGGCAGGCCGGATCCCTCAGCCATACGTACAGCAGAAAGATCACCGTCACGATCACCTGCCCCGCCATCTTCTGCCTGGGCATCAGCCCATCCGACCTTCTCAGGACAACCTTCAGATAATCATCCACCAGCCCGATGATGCCAAATCCAAGGGTCAGGACCAGCACCGGCAGAATCCTGGGATAGCGCGGCACGAAAACCAGAGTCGTGACCAGCACGGACACAAGGATCGCGATCCCGCCCATCGTTGGGGTGCCTGCCTTCTTCAGGTGTGACTGCACACCTTCCTCCCGCTCTGTCTGTCCGACCTTCAGCCGGATCAGGAACGGGATCAGAAACGGCAGGATCAAGGCAGTAATCCCAAATGAAAGGAACACCGCAAGAAGAACATCTATTGTGATCGCCATATGCTTTATGCCTCCTCTTCCTCATCCTCATCCGAAGAGGATGCTCCAGTCCATGTTGTGTCGTCAGCGCCATCGCCTTCCACTTCCCTGGGCGGGCTGGCAATGTCCGGATTGTCCGCAACCTGCTCCCTGCCCTCAAGCAGGGCGCTCATATCCACTTCGATCTGGTTACCGTACCCATCCGTCACGATCTCATTCTCCAGATCCACGCTGCAGCCGGGAATCACATTTCCATTCCTGTCGACGACCTCCCCATCCTTGTTAATGGCCGCGTCGTTGTACAGATTCCCGGAGGAATCAAAGCACTGGAAATAGGCAGTCTTTACATTGTTCTGAACCGTCTCATCCTTGCTGATCCCAAGGAACTGAAGCAGGTCATCCGTGATCGGCTCCGTAGGATAGATTCCCAGATAAGGGAAGAGGTCTGTCGCGATCTGGCGGAACAGAACCTGCGGATAGGTAGAATCCGCCTGCTCGGCAACATTCGGCTCATCCACCACCACATACAGAACAACCTTCGGGTCATCAATGGGCGCCGCTCCGATAAAGGAAACAATATAATGCCCCTTCCACCTCGTTCCATCCGCTGGGTCAATCTTCTCAGCCGTTCCTGTCTTTCCTCCGGTCAGGTATCCCGGAACCTGGGACTTACGCCCGGTTCCCTTCTGAACCGCCGTTTTCAGGTAGCCCCGGACCAGCTTCGAGACCGCCGTAGACACCGGCTGGCGCAGAAGGATCGGTTCCACGGTCTCCACGGAGGTTCCGTCTGCGCTCAGGATCTGGCCGACCACATGGGGCTGATAATAATATCCGCCATTGACGACCGCACTGAAGGCAGCCGCCTCCTGTACCATGTTGATCGTAAATCCCTGGCCGAAGGTGCAGGTGGCAAGCTCGACCTCATGCATGGTCTCACGGGAATAGACGACCCCCGAATTCTCATTCGGAAGGTCAATGCCTGTGGGGCTTCCAAAGCCAAATGCCTGCTGGTAATTGACGAAATTCGTAATTCCCATCTGCATGCCGATGGTCATCAGGGCAACGTTGCAGGAGTTGACGATGGCATATTCCAGGGTCTCCTCACCATGTCCATAGATATTGTCACACTTGATCGTAGTATCCGTGATAAACAGGGAACCATTACAGACGAAACCGTCCCCGTCATGCACAGCTCCGGTCTCCAGGGCGGAAGCTACCGTGATGGGCTTGACCACGGAACCAGGCTCAAAGCCCTCCGATACGCAGAAATTCTCCCACTTTGTATTCAGCTCATTTACATAAGTCTCATCATCCATGGACTTGATCTCGGCCCCGGAATATCCCTCCGTCGTCAGGTTGGTGGGATCGTTCAGGTTATATTCCCGGTTCGTCGCCATGCCAAGGATCTCACCCGTATTCGGATCCATCGCGATCACGCCTACATTCCTGGCGCCCTTCCCATTATGGGCCTCATCCCCATAGGTCTGGTCGAAGGCATCAATCTTCTCCTGCAGGATCTCCTGAATATTCATGTCAATGGTCAGGCGGAGGGTCTTTCCGTGATCCGGCTCGATTGTTGTGCGTTCAAACTCAGAATTATCATTCAGATACCCGAACACACGTCCATCCGTACCATTCAGCATATCATTATAATAATTCTCGACGCCGGTGGTCCCTACGTCAACTGCGTTGGAAAAACCCACAACTTTGCTCGCCAGCGAATCATAGGGATATGTACGAATATATTTTTCCTCAAACCAGACCCCCTGAATATTCGCTCTTTCGTTCAGCGCGGCATAATAAGCATCTCTTCCCATGGACTCCTCGTCCAGATCCTGGCCTCTTTGATAACGCTCAAATTCCTTCTTGACCTCAGACGTAATGCTGCGCTCGATCACCTGGTACCTGGAATTCCTCGTCTTCTCGGAAACGATCAAATCCCTCACCATCGCCCTGTCCGTACCGATGAACTCCTCGATTGCGGCGATCGTCGGTTCCAGGTATTCCTCCTTCTCATTGACCGCCGCACAGTCAAGAACGACATTATAAAAGCGGTCGCTCCTTGCCAGAATGATGGAATTCCGATCCTGGATCTCCCCGCGCCTGGCCGGGATGCTCCGGGAGTCATAGGACTGCTGGGACAGAACCTTCTTTGCATACCGGTTTCCCTTCGTCGCGGAAATCGTAGCGATCCGTACCAGAAGCGCAGCCAATAATAACAAAACAAATGCAAAAGAAGCCAGAAGCTTTTTTTGCATCATCTTGGTAAATCTTTTCTCTCTTTTTTCTCTTGTTCCACGCTGAGCCAAGTGACATGCCCCCTCATCTGTCAGTCAGGGATTTCCTCATATTGCTTCACATAATCACTGGATGCCGCATCATAATATGCAATCTGTGTCTGGGACGGATAACTCATTCCCAATTCATCGATCGCCGTCTCGCGGACCTTCTCCAGGTCAACGCTGGACAGGATCTCATTATATACGATATCATTCTCCATCTTCAGATCCTTGAGCGTCGTCTGAAGCGATACCGTTCTTTTCTGAAGCTTCGTGGAGATCGCCTGCAATTTCAGGAAATATACACAGATCGTAACGACGGCGACCGCCGCAACGGTCAGAAACAGTACATACCGCAGGTTCATGCTGAGTGATCGCTCACGCACTGCTTCGATCTGGGTGCGCCTGATTTCCTTTTCCCGGACCTGTGGCAGAACCTGGGCAACACGGACTGTATTGCCTTCCACTACTTCATCCGTATAACGCACCACCCTGTTTCTTTCCATCATTCTGTCCTCACTTCGCGGCATTCTCCTGTGCCTCTCTCTTTTCAAATACACGCATCTTTGCGCTCTTCGAACGGGGGTTGTGCTCCCGTTCTTCCTCTCCAGGCAGGATCGGCTTTCTCGTTACCACCCTGCCAAGACTCTTTCTCCCGCACACGCACACCGGGAAATCCGGCGGGCAGATGCATGGATGCTCCGCATTGCGGAATGTGTCCTTCACGATCCGGTCTTCCAATGAATGGAACGTGATGATACAGATCCTTCCTCCCGGGTTCAGCAATGAGATCATCTCATTCAACGATCCCTCCAGAACCTGGAGTTCCCGGTTCACCTCAATCCGGATCGCCTGAAACGTCCTTCTGGCAGGATGCCTGCCAACCGCTCTCTCCTTCGCAGGAATCGCGGCCTTTACGATCGCAGTCAACTCCCCTGTCGTCTCGATCGGCCTTTGCCTTCTGCGCTCCTCGATCTTACGGGCGATCCTTACGGCATATTTTTCCTCGCCGTACTCCCTCAGGATCCTCGTCAGCTGCTCCACGGACCAGGAATTCACAACCTCCCTCGCTGTAAGCTCCTGCCTTGTGTCCATGCGCATATCCAGAGGCGCATCTTCTTCGCGGTAGGTAAATCCGCGCCTTGCGTCATCCAGCTGGTTTGAAGAAACCCCCAGATCAAGCAAGATTCCATCCACGGATGAGACGCCAATCTCCCCTAGCTTCTCACCCATCTGGGCGTAATTCGCCCGGATGATCGTAACCTTATCTTCAAACTCCCTGAGACGTTTTCCGGCCGCCTCAATCGCCGCATCATCCTGGTCGATCCCGATCAGCCTTCCTCCCTTTGAAAGCCTCTTCGCGATCTCGTAAGAATGACCTCCTCCGCCAAGTGTCCCGTCCACATAGATTCCGTCGGGCGAAACCTGCAGTGATTCGACTGCCTCGAAGAGAAGGACTGATGTGTGCCTGAATTCCACACGCTCCTCCTTCCGGCCCTTGTACATCCACTCCCCTGGCTGCACGAAAGACCACATCCATGTCCAAAAGCCTCTCCCTCAGGCCCCCCGGACCTGTCCCTGCCGCTCCCTTTCAGCAAAGACTGCCCGAAGCAATCTCTCCCGGCCGCTCCCTACAGCCGGAAAAGGCTCTTACGTTACAGATCAATATCCAATCCGTCCAGAGCTTCCATGGACTCGTCGATCTCATCTGCTGAGGTCGCGTCTACATATTTCTCCCTGGCCCACAGTTCAACCCTTTTCATGGACCCCTCGACTACGACATCCTTCTGCATCCCGGCAAACTCCCTTAAATTTTCCGGAATGAGGCCTCTCCCCTGTTTATCCCCCTCACAGAGCGTCGCACCCGAAGCGAAGAAACGCACGACCTTCCTGGCATCTTTATTTGTAAGCGGCAATTTCGACAGCTTTTCTTCGAAGACAGTCCACTCATCCATCGGATAAGCAAACAGGCATCCGTCCAGTCCCCTTGTGATCATGAATTCCGACCCAAGCTGTTCACGGAACTGCTTCGGAACGATCAGCCTGCCCTTGGCATCTAATGTGTTTTTGTAAGACCCATAAAACATCCAGCAGACTGCCTCCCCTGGAGCTGCTTCGCCAGGAACGATGGGAACCCTCCCTAATGATCCACCACAATTCCTCCCTTACGGCCCACAACTCACCACTTTTTGCCACTCATGAGGCTATCTTAATGGATTTCCTGTAATTCCGCAAGATAGAACATCTGTTTCAAACCCGCCCTTTTGTGCACATTGTTCAAACCTCCTAATCCGTCCATCTTGAGGCCTCCTCCTCCTCCTTTCCCCAAGATATGGTGTCTGTCCCAAATAAAAAACGCTCTGGCTGCTTTGAACAGCCAGGGCGTAGTTCACAATTTCTTAAAATTTACGGCATATTTACCATCTAAGGATCTGTTACACCCCTGCAAACGGGTCCGGCCTGTGAGTGCGGCTTGCAGCCTGGGATTGATAGAATCTTTTTTTGTCTTCATACATGCGCGCGTCCGCCTGCATCAGGGCATGGCGCACCTTGCGGCAATCATCCTCCGTGTATGATCCGATCGCAAATGACACATCCGGATACTGCTCTTCAGCAAGGTGTATGGCTTTCACTTTGTTTTCTGTTTCTTCCTTATATGTGCCGGGAAGAATGATGACGAACTCGTCCCCGCCTGCCCGAAAGATGTTCCTGGCATCAAACAAAGAACAAAGGACATTTGCAGCGTTTTTCAGGAGCTGATCCCCCGCTCCATGTCCCTGGGAATCATTGACTTTTTTCAGGCCATTCAAATCTGTAAATATCACGCTGACCGGTGTTTTTGACGTTTCCAAAAGCGTACTGAGACGCTCCACATAATTATTCATCTCGTTTCTGTTCATCACCCCGGTCAGCATATCCCTGGAGCTGAGGCGCTTCAGCCGGTTCATCATAAGGTAATTCCCGATTTCAGAGCTGAGTACAAAGGTGGTAAGCTCCAGAATCTCCTTGATCCGGGCAGAACGATCCGGATGGAAATTGGATGCCCACATATATCCCATGTGCTGGTTGCGGGCTTTCAGCGGGAACAACGCGATGGTATGCACGCCTGCATCCCGCAGGGAACGGCACCAGACGGGATTGCGCTGGGCAACCACCTCCATATCCCTGTCATTTTTCGCGATCAGGCAATTGCTTCCCGATATGGTATCCTTCCATGTCTTTGCAACCGGGTAAAAATCCGCCTCCAGATAATTGTTATCCGGCCTTAGTCCGAAATCATCCGCATAAGATTCCCCAAGAACCTCACAGGATTCCTTCTCATCATCCACAAGCAGGATGCAGCAATATTCCGCCTCGCACATTTCCCTCACATCCTGAACCGCAGACCTGACCGCTCCCTTGAAGTCGTCCGCCCCACGCAGCGTAAGAGCTGTTTCCAGTACAGCGGATGCGATATCGCTGGAAATGTTCGAGATACGCTCCGAACTGGGCTCATAATTAATCTCCATCGTATAGGTGCAATAACACAGGTTCCCGTTATCCGGCCACAAAGGCAGGAATGTCATGTTGAACCAGACATTGTAACGGTCCGGGTGCGCGTAGGAGTGCAGGCACTTCTTCTGAACCGCCGCACGGTAACAGAAGTCCTCGAAATTCAGATCTCGCGTCATATAAGTCGTATACAGAGAATTCGGAACAAATTCCCTGGTCAGCATCTTTACCTGCTCTGCAGGATGCTCGATGCTGTCAATATAGAACCGGTTTCCTGTGACAATGCGGATCTCCCCGCAGCTGCCATCCGCCAGCTTCTCAACTGAAACAATGCATGTCATGGCAGCGATACTGTCTGCCACCTTCTGGAAATCAACAGTCATATTTCTCCTCCCATCATAAAGCAAGCAGCGGTATTTCTGACCGCCTCATTTCAAGCAGGTTTTCCTCTGCTTTTCTGTCATACGCACCTGTCATAATCCTTTCGCCCGACGTTTCATATCATTGACCTTCAGGGAATACTCAAATGGGAGGCGAAGATGATTTTTTCATCTCCTTTTTGTGTTCATACATCATTGAATCTGCTCTTTTGAATACCGGCTCCACGCCGCTGTCCGTCTGCCCGTCATACAATGCATAACCGATTGCTGCCTTCGGGTTCTCCCATGGCTTCCCATCCCTGTTTTTCTGCCGCTGTAAGAACTCGCTCACCAGCTTCTTTATATTGTCATAATCAGTTCCCACGAGGAACACTACGAACTCATCGCCGCCAAAACGATATACCGGAGAGTGCCGGAATACATCGCAGATCATTGAGCAGACATTCTTGATCGCCAGATCCCCCCTGTCATGCCCGTACCGGTCATTCATCTGTTTCAGTCCATTCAGATCAATGACAGCAATCCCAAATGGTACGTCACCCAGGTTTTCAGAGAATTTCGCCAGGTCTTCGTTATATGCGTTCTTATTCCACACGCCTGTGAGCATGTCCCTTCGCGCCAGCTCACCCATCTCATCTGCTTCAATTCTTGTCTTTGACAGCTCCTGCATCGTGGATCTCAGCGAATCAACATAACCATTCATATCAGAAAGCATGGTTTTCATCGTATCACACAGTGATTCAATCTCGTCCTTTGTGTTAATATGCAGATTGTCAAACGCATTATAATCCGGTTCGTTGTTCCTGGCTGAATAGTTTGCGGCAGCGCTGCTTAATTTGTTGATCGGCTCAATAAGGGACTTGTTCACAATCCATATGGAAGCAAAGCATATGAGGATTGTGATGAACACTAATAAAAATGCAAAGCCCATGATAAATCTGGCCTGCCTTTTCCTCAGTTCCTCCATCGATATGTCCGTCATGGCATATCCGAGCACTTTGTTCTGTTCATCATATATAGGAGTCCCTGCCGTAACAAGCCAGCCATACATCTGTGTATTGGTAATATAGGGAGGGAATCCTCTTGTCGGATCCGTCAGAAGCACACGGTTCTCCTCATAAATGGGATCCAGGCACCCGGGAGGACAAGCATCTTCATCGGCCGCGTCTACCGCATAAAGGAACCCTTCGGTAGACGCGTCAATAATTGAAAGATACAGGCAGTCAACGCTGTTCACATCCTGAATGCGCTTCAGCTGCTGAAGCAGAAACCGGAAGTCTTCACGTTCCTCCAGTTTTGAGAAATTCGAAATATATGCATCAAACTCCGGTGTTCCCCACTCGTCACTGACAACCTTCGGTTCCGTCTCACGATAAATCTTCAATATCGCTTCCGCTAAGGAAGCAAAACGATCCTTGTCAACGACCGCGGCGACAGTATTCGATATTTCTTCCGCTCTTTTCCGGTAATCATCCTCCACAAGCCTGTTGATGTACCAGCTGCTGACAAACAATCCTACTAAACTCAGGATCGCTGCAATCATAATAATAAGCAGAATCGTCTTTGTTCGCAGTGATCTTTTCATCTATAACCCCTTCCCCTTTACCTGCCTTCCGCTATTTCGCGAACCGCGTCAAGGAATGTATCCACTTCCTCCTCCGTGTTATAGATACCGAAGCTGACCCTTACCATGCCTGGCATGCTGAAGTCATCCTCCTCCATTTCCTCAAGGATCTCCTCATTCGGAATTCCAAGCAGACGGAACACAAATGGATGTGAGCAGAACGCCCCCTGGCGGACAGCGATTCCATACCTGTCAGCAAGAGCCTGCGCCACATCCGAATGCCAGATGCCGTCATAACAACACCCCTTTATCCATATATAGATCCGGCTGGAAATAACTCAGACATGATGCTTCTTAAGGTATCTAAGAAAACAATACCATGGCATCCCGCTTTGATCAACGAATTCAGGAAATAGATTTCAATGCAGACGTACCGGCAAGCCCTTCGGAGAAATTGCGGTAGGATTTGACGCAGCAGAATTTGACGACACCACCATCGCAGGTGCCATCGAAACCATTATCGCCTATGCGAGAAACACCTTTGACTGCCCGGTCGTCTTCTACACCGGAAGCTACTGCGAGAAGGAAAACTATCCGGAGATGGCATCAGCCCGCCGGACATTTTATATGCTGTATTCTATGTCATAGACTTGTAACTGTTCAGAACCTGTTCTGAACAGTTACGCATCGGGCGATGCTTCGCA
>CAMJIC010000058.1 GCA_946405675.1 uncultured Clostridia bacterium | reverse complement strand
GATGAGGCGCCTGTGAGCCTGGAGGGCTGCCGGATCCTGCTTGCGGAGGATATTCCGGAAAATGCAGAGATCGTGACAGATCTTCTGGAGCTGGAGGAAGCGATTTGTGAACATGTATCAAATGGCCTTGAGGCAGTCAACCGGATGAAGGAGGTGCCAAGGTACTGGTATGACGCGATCCTGATGGATCTTCGGATGCCGGTGATGGACGGCCTGGAGGCTGCGGGAAGGATCAGGGCGCTGCCGCGTCCTGACGCAAAATCGATCCCGATCATTGCGCTGACCGCGAATGCGTATGAAATCGATATTCAGAATTCCCTGAAGGCTGGGATGAACGGACATCTTGTGAAGCCGGTAGACGCAGATCTGCTCTACCAGGAGCTGAGAAAGTGGATCCGGAGGACAAGAAGAGAAGGGGGAAGGACACAGGTATGATCCAATCAAAACAGATCGAGGGGCCAAAGCTGGTCCTGGTCGTAGATGACCATGAGATCAACCGGGATGCGCTGGGCGTTATTCTGGAGGATGCGTACCATATCATATATGCGGAGAATGGGAAGGAAGCACTGGATCAGGTCTACCGGCATGCGGAGGAGCTTTCCATCATTCTCCTTGACCTGAATATGCCGGTTATGTCCGGCTTCGAGGTGATGGAGCGGCTGAAGAAGGATGAGCAGCTGAAGGATATTCCGATCATCGTCCTGACCGCGGATAAGAGCGCGGAGCTGAAGGCGCTGCAGATGGGGGCGGCGGATTTTATCACAAAGCCCTTTGATATCCCTGAGGTGATTCTGGCCAGGGTAAGCGGGCTTCTGGAGCGCAGCGAGGGAAGGAAGCTGATCTCGGCGGCGGAGCATGACTGGCTGACCGGACTGTACACCCGCAATTTCTTCTTTGAATATGCGAACCGGCTGTTCCATTACCATCCGGAGCTTCATCTGGACGCGATCGTCCTGGATATTGAGAAGTTCCATACCATCAATGCCGTGAACGGGCGTGAGTTCGGCAATACCGTGCTGAGGGAGATCGGCGGCGAGATCCGTGCATTTTTGTCGGAGACGGAAGGGATCGCATGCAGGATTGAGGCAGACCGGTTTAACATCTACTGCAGCCGGCAGCCGGATTACCATACGCTTCTGGACAGGCTTCAGAGAAAGGTCAGCATGCTCTCCCTGAAGGCCAGCATCCATCTGCGCATGGGAGTCATGCTGTGGAATCAGGACATTGAACCGATCCTGATGTTTGACCGGGCGCGGGCGGCCTGCAATATGGTGCGCGGGGTCTATCAGAACCCCCTGATGGTCTATGATGATGAGATGCACCAGCGGGAGCTTCTGAACCAGCGCCTGCTGAATGACCTGAACAATGCGACGAAGGAATTCCAGCTGAAGGTTTATTACCAGCCGAAGTATGATGTCCAGTCTGATCCGCCCAGGCTTAAGAGCGCGGAGGCGCTGATCCGGTGGGTGCACCCGGAGCTTGGGATGATCTCTCCGGGAGATTTTATCCCGCTGTTTGAAGGAAACGGTCTGATCAGCATTGTGGACAGCTTTGTGTGGAATGAGGCTGCAAGGCAGGTTTCCAGATGGAAGAAGAAATACAATTTCCTGCTGCCGGTTTCCGTCAACCTTTCCCGTGCGGATGTATTTGACCCGACACTGGTGGACCGGCTGGTGAAGCTCATCGAAGAGAATAATCTGAGCTTTAAGGATATCAAGCTGGAGGTGACGGAGTCTGCGTATACAGACAAGGCGCAGGATCTTCTGAATATCGTGAAAAGGCTCAGGGATCTTGGATTTGAGATTGAGATGGATGATTTTGGCTCCGGTTATTCCTCCCTCAATATGCTCTCCGACATGCCGATCGATGTGCTGAAGATGGACATGAAGTTTATCCGGAATATTGAGCAAAGTGAGACAGACATGCATCTGGTGCGGCTGATCCTGGATATCGCAAAGTATCTCAGGCTGATGGTCGTGGCGGAAGGAGTCGAGACGGAAGGGCAGCTCAACCTGCTGAAGGATGCAGGCTGTGACCTGGTCCAGGGCTTCTATTTTTCCCGGCCGATCCCGCCGGAGGAATTTGAAAAGCTGATCGAGAAGGATATGGCAATTGGCGGATGAAGGAGGAGATGGCATCGTGACTTTGAAGGAACTGTATGAGACGATCGGCGGAGATTATGAGCAGGCGCTCCGCGTGCTGCGGATGGATAAGCTGGTGGATAAGCACATCCGGAAGTATGTGAAGAACGGTGTTGTGGAGAAGCTCGTTGACGCCGGAAACCGGATGGATCCGAATGAGATGTTTGAGTGTGCCCATGCCGTGAAGGGCATCAGCGGAAACCTCGGGCTGCGGGAATTGTCTGAGATGGCATCGGAGATCGCAGAGGAGTTCCGCGCAGGCAATGTGCGCAGGATGAGCGATGAGGAAGTGGCGAAGAAGCTGTCAGACATCGATGCGAGGTTCCGGACGACAGCGGACGGGATCCGTGCCTACGAGGCAGGCTGATGGCCAGGGCAGGTTATAAGCCACACCCTCGCCAGCGGGCTGGCCTGTGGGTGCGCCCCCTCTTGAATCCATTAACAGGAGTGAGACGGGATCCACTGCTTACGGAGACTGAGCGGCCGGGGTATGAAGAACTCGTTCGCTGAATGCCCCGGCCGCTTAGTCGGAGTTAGCAGTTAGCCCGGCGAAGCGGGTTTTGGATGAAGGAGGGCGCTGCGTGCCAGTGACACGCGTTTAGCGCCGACCGGAGCGAAGCGTAGAAGCACACCCACAGGCCGGCCCGCTGGCGAGGGTGTGGCTTTGCAGGGCAGCTTCCCGTGATGATACCTTTGGAATAGGAGTAGGATAAATCCATGAGTCAACTGTCTGTGGAGACAAAGGGACAGGGCGTACCTCGCTATCTGTCCGCGCCTGGTGCGTGGGCGCTGGCGTTCGGCTGCAGCGTGGGCTGGGGAGCATTTGTCATGCCCGGAACCACCTTCCTGCCGCTGGCAGGCCCTGCCGGGACTGCGGCGGGCATCGCGGCCGGCGCGCTTGTGATGCTGGTGCTTGCGCTGAATTATCACTATCTGATGAACCGTTATCCGGACGGAGGAGGAACCTATACCTACACAAAGGTGTGCTTTGGTTATGACCACGGCTTTCTGAGCGCGTGGTTCCTGATCCTGACCTATATCGCGATCATCTGGGCCAATGCAACGGCACTGCCACTGATCGCGCGTACGCTTCTGGGCGGTCTGTTCCAGTTTGGATTTGATTATGAGATCGCCGGTTTCCATGTCTATATGGGAGAGATTCTGCTTGCGGTGGGATCTTTGGTGCTTGCCGCCCTGGTCTGCCTGAGAAGGCAGCTCGCAGCGTATCTGCAGACTATCTCTGCCATTCTTCTTCTTTGCGGGGTAGCGGTCTGCTTCCTGGCAGCAATGCTGGGCACAGGAGGCGACTTCACCGTTCTCAAGCCCGCCTTTTCACCGGAGCACAGCCCCATCGGGAGTACCTTTACGATCTTCGCCCTCGCTCCCTGGGCGTTTGTCGGCTTCGAATCGATTTCCCATTCCGCGGCTGAGGTGCGCTTCTCCCTGAAGCGCTCCTTCCGGATCATGGTGTGGGCGCTCGCCGTGGCGGCAGGTGCCTATATTGCGCTCGCTGTCCTTGCCGCCAGCGCGCAGCCGGACGGTGTATCCTCATGGACAGAGTATGTGGCGGATCTTAGCCAGTATTCCGGGGTCTCTTCCCAGCCTGCCTTCTATGCCGCATCCCATGCGCTGGGCGGCGCCGGGGGCGTGATCCTTGGCATTGCGGCTCTGTGCGCGATTCTCACCGGCCTTGTGGGGCATTATATTGCCCTGAGCAGGCTCATCTGCACGCTTGCCCAGGACGGGATGTTTTCGCTCTGGATCGGGAAGCTGGACAAAAATCATGCGCCGCGACGGGCGATCTTATGTATCATGGGATTCTCAGTGGTGCTTCCCTTTTTCGGCAGGACAGCCATCAGTTGGATCGTCGATGTGACAACGGTGGGCGCGACCATCGCCTATGCGTTTGCTTCTGCATGCGCCTTCCGGACTGCGCGCCTGGAGAAGAGCAAGGGCATGATGACAGCGGGGATGGCCGGCCTGATCATTTCCGTGCTGTTTGCGCTGGAATTCCTGATTCCGAACCTGACCTCCGTGAAGACCCTGTCAACGGAGTCCTACCTGATCCTTGCCGCATGGGGGATTTTTGGGTTTGTTGTGTTCCGCTGGATCCTGGGCAAGGACCGGCAGCGCAGGATGGGGCGGTCCATCATCGCATGGATCGTTCTGCTTGGCCTGATCATTTTCACCTCCAGTGTCTGGATGCGCCAGACAACGACGGCAGCGGTTGACTCCGCCGTCATGGAGCTGGGGAATAATCTGTCTCAGAGCCAGTCTGTTCTCCCGGCGCTTCTTGGCCGGATCGATCGCGCCATGAGCCTTGCGGCACTGATCCAGGCGCTTTTGATCATCGCGTCTCTGGTGATTCTGCTGGATATCTATGCCCTGATGCAAAGGAGAGAAAAGCAGACCGAGGTGGAAAAGGTTCTGGCGGAGGAGAGCAGCCGGGCAAAGACCAGCTTCCTTTCCAATATGAGCCATGAGATCCGTACGCCGATGAATGCGATCATCGGCCTGGACAATATCGCGCTCCGTGAGCCGGATCTGAGTCCGAGGACGCGGGAGCACCTGGAGAAGATCGGGGCAAGCGCCAGGCATCTTCTGGGCCTGATCAATGACATCCTGGATATGAGCCGGATTGAGTCGGGACGGATGGTCCTGAAGAATGAAGAATTCTCTTTCAGGGAATTCCTGGATCAGATCAATATCATCATCAATGGACAGTGCCAGGACAAGGGCCTCCATTACGAATGTCAGATCATCGGCCAGGTGGCGGATTATTATTTTGGCGATGACATGAAGCTCAAGCAGGTCCTGATCAATATTCTCGGGAACTCCGTGAAATTCACCCCGGCTCCCGGAGATGTCACCCTGACGGTGGAGGAGGCTGCCCGGTTTGAGGGAATGTGTACGCTCCGCTTCCAGATGATCGACACCGGGATCGGCATGGATGAAGAATTCATTCCGAAGATCTTCGAGGCATTTTCCCAGGAGGATGCGACTACGACAAACCGGTACGGCGGCAGCGGGCTGGGCATGTCCATCACCAAAAACTTCGTCGAGATGATGAATGGTGAGATCGATGTCAGGAGCAAGAAGGGCAGCGGGTCAACCTTTATCGTGACGGTGACATTGAAGGCTTCTGACCGGAGCGCCAGCAAAGGGGATGGAATGGTACTGCCTGAGGGCATGCGTGCCATGGTGGTGGACGATGATGAGATCGCCTGCGAGCATACGCAGCTGGTTCTGCGAAGCCTTGGGATTGAAGCGGACACCTCTACGGACCCAAAGGAAGGGCTTTTGAAGCTGCAGGAGGCGGCACGGGAGCGAAGACCGTATCGGCTTCTGCTGACGGATTACAAGATGCCGAATATGAACGGCATTGAGCTTGTCCGGAACCTGCGCGCCTTTGACGAAGGCAGGACGGCGGTCATCATGCTGACCGGATATAACTGGGATATCATCGATGAAGAGGCAAGAGGGGACGGTGTTGACGGGATTCTTGCCAAGCCGCTGTTTTCAGACAGCCTGCTGAGGGAGATCCATTCTGTCCTTGCCAGGCAGTCAGGCCAGGAGGACGCGGAAGGAACGCTTCCGGATGGAAACGGGAATCATGACGGGGATGAAGATTCGCTGCAAGGGACAATCAGCCGGATTCTTTCCGGACGGAGAGTCCTGATGGCGGAGGATGTGGATCAGAATGCGGAGATCCTGGAGGATCTTCTGGATCTGGAAGACATGTCGGCCGAGCATGCGCAGAATGGCGAGATTGCTGTGCAGATGTTCGAGCGCAGCCCGGAGGGGTATTACGATATTGTCCTGATGGATGTGCGGATGCCGGTGATGGATGGTTTGACGGCCACCCGCGCGATCCGTGCGCTGGAGCGCCCGGATGCGAAGACGGTTCCCATCGTTGCCATGACGGCGAATGTATTTGACGAAGATGTGGAGCGCTCTTTGCAGGCGGGCATGAATGCCCACCTGTCAAAGCCGATTGAGCCGGACCGCATGTATGAGACGATGGCGCGGCTGATCAAAGCGCGTGAGCAGCAGGAGCTGATCTAGTGTCCCGTCTCATTGACTTTTGCATTAATAACATCATCTTGAATTCATCTGCTGCGTTGTCCTCAGTCGCCGTAGCCCGCTACGGCTCCTTCGTCCGCCTTGCATATGAATCCAATCTGATGTTCTTAATATCAAAAGTCATTGAGACGGTACACTAGCCGCAAGGTCTTTTCTGACCTTGCTAAGGACAAGGGCGCAGGTGGGAAGGATGTACAGGTCCGCGGCGGCCCAGGCTGCGGGGTCCGCCAGGCAGATGGCGTGATATCCCATGGACGGGACAAGCAAAAAGACGATGGCGGTCCGCGCGATCATTTCCATGACGCCGGAGAACATGGCACGACCGGAATACCCAAGTCCCTGTACGGTGATACGCGCCACGCCCAGGAATCCCAGTATCCAGAAAAAGTATCCCTGCTGGTCCAGGTATTGCTTTGCCGCGTCAAGGATGCGGCCCTGATCGCTGGACAGAAAGATCAGGCATACGCTCCTTCCAGACAAAACCATCAGAATTCCTATGGCCAGCGCATAGACGACGCTGACCAGGGTACCGATCCATACGCCGGACTTGATCCTTTGGTAATTCCCGGCACCGTAATTCTGACTGGTGAAGGTCGCGACGCCCGACGCGATGGCGTCAAAGGGGCACATCGCAAACTGCTTGATCCGTACGGCAGCCGTAAAAGCAGAAGCATAGAGGCTCCCAAGGGCATTGTTTGCCGACTGCATGACCATGCTGCCGATTGCCGTGATCGAAAACTGCAGCCCCATGGGGACTCCGATTGCCAGAAGCTGGTGCACCCGGTGGCGCTCCAGCTTCATTTCTTCTTTCCGGATGTGCAGGATCTCGTCTTTGCGGATGATGAACCATGTGCACAGGATTCCGCTCAGTGCCTGGGATCCGACTGTTGCGATTGCCGCTCCCGCGCAGCCCCATCCAAGGACAGCGATGCAGAAGATATCCAGAAAGATGTTGGAGACAGCTGATACGGCAAGGATCAGGAATGGCGTCCGGCTGTCCCCGATCGCGCGCAGGATTCCGGCTGCGAGGTTATAAAGCAGCGTAAAGGGAATCCCGATGAAAATGACCAGGATATAGGAATGGGTATCTGCCCAGATGCTTTCCGGGGTGGAAAGCACCTGGAGGATTCCGTTGCATAAGACGACGCACAGGACTGTCACGACGGCGGCAATGATGCCGGTGAGCACGATGCTGTTGTACAGCAGGATGCGCATGCCCTTGTAGTTCCGGGCACCGAATTTCTGCGCGACCGGCACGCAGAAACCGGAGCAGGTGCCGATGCAGAAGCCGAGGATCAGGAACTGGACGCTGCTGGTCGCGCCGACGGCAGCCAGCGCGTCGGGTCCCAGGAAACGTCCGACGATCGCGGCGTCGGCGACGTTATAAAGCTGCTGGAGCACGTTGCCCAGCAGCAGTGGAAATGCAAATGTCAGGATCAGCCGGAGCGGGCTGCCCTTTGTCATTTCTTTCATGAGTGAACCTCCCTTTCTGAAAGCGAGTGTTATTATACGCTGTCTTTTTGAAAAGAAAAGGGGGAAAAAGAAAAACAGGATGGTTATGGAGCTGCCAGCGTTAGTACGGCGAGACTTATCATCAGCGTGGAGATGCCGGAGGACAGGTGGAATGACGCAAAAGAAAAGACGGATGTCGCTTCGCGGCAGGATCATGGTTCTGACCTTGACCGGTATCATCATCAGTGTGCTTTTGGTTGGATGTGTCAGCATGGCCAGGGGCATACCTGGGGAAAATATCCTGAAATACGGCCTTGCCTTTCAGGGAAAGGAATGCCTGATCCGGAAAGGATAGGTTGCTCGCAACTGTTCAGGACAGGTTCTGAACAGTTACAATGAATCATAAACAGGGAACAATGAGAAAGAACAAATTGAAGGAGCGGGCATGAGAAAAGTGATATCAGTTTTTTTAACTCTTGGCGTGGCGGCGTTGCTGCCCCAGGGGCTTTGCGGCTGTTTTGCGGCGTGGGCAATGGAAGACGCGAAGCCGGAATACCGGTTTGCGGATGCCGGGGAAGCGGCTGTTTTGCTTCTTTCCAACGAAGACTATTACGACAACCTGACCCAGGACGACCTGAATTACCGCATGCAGCACAAGGACGCAACCCTGGAGGAACTGAAGGAATTTGCTTCCACGCAGACGCTGGATTTCACTGAGGAAGAAAAACAGGCCATTGATGAAGCAATGGGTCAGATCTGGGAGATCTGCTCCGGGCGGGGATACCATCTTCCCCCGGAGGAGGGGATCGTGTTTGCCAAGACCACGATGAACGAGGAATGTGGTGCCTCGGCATATACACATGGGACTCAGATCTACCTGGGATCCAGATTCCTGGAGAATGCAATGGAGAAATCTCAAAAGGATCATTTTCTGGAGGAAGTCGTTGCCCATGAGCTGTTTCACTGCCTGACCCGCAACGCTCCAGAATTTCGCTCAGCCATGTACAAGGTGATTGGCTTTACGGTGGTGGATGAAGAATACCAATTCCCGGATGAGATCCGGGACGTGATCATCAGCAACCCTGATGTGGAGCATCATAATTCCTGCGCGTCCTTTGACATCAACGGTAAAGCAACGGACTGTGCGGTCGTTTTTCTCCCCGGGAAACCGTTTGAACAGCCCGGAGACATTTTTTTCGATGGGATGAAGACCGGGCTGGTTCCCGTTGATACGCTCTCAACGCTGTATACTGCGGAGGATGCCGCCAACTTCTGGGATGTGTTCGGCCGGAATACGGAATATGTGATTGATCCGGAAGAGACCATGGCGGACAATTTCAGCTATACCATCGTCCGCGGGACGGACGCATCCCTGTATGAGACGCCGCGGATCATTCAGGAGATCGATTCTCTTCTGAAAGCCGGAGCGTATGAGTAGGCTTAGGCGAAATCATGTCTTTGCCTGAAGGGCGGGCTGTTGCATGGTTCATGTAATTGCTCCTGTATTCACCGGGATTCACTCCATAGAAGGCACGAAACCTCTCATTCCGTGACAGGTCCTGAGTCATGGTATACTTTACCTGGTGCACAAGCGTCCCTGTACCTTTCTTCCAGGTCAGGAATGCGGGGAGAAACCCGTCTGCGGCAGACACGCTGCTTCGGAGATGGAAATAAATCATACACAGGGAATAATGTGAAAGAAAAGTAACTGTTCAGAACAGGTTCTGAACAGTTACAAAGAAAAACTGAAAGGAGCAAATCTACATGAAAAAAACGATTGCGGTACTGTCCTCCATCATGCTGGCACTGCCGATGACTGTCAATGCGGAAGAAACAGAAACGACCGCTGCATCTGCAGCTTCCATGTCAGACAAGGAAGCGATTGAGTCAGCGATGAATCTGGCCAACAATTCTGATCAGGAGTGGAGCTATGATGCGGATTCCGATTCCTGGGTCCTGTCAGTGGTGACGGCGGTGACGAAACCGGTCATAGAAGAGGAAGAAGGGGTGTCTGTCTGTGTTCCGGGCGCATATGTGACAGGGATCGATACAGACGGAGACGGGGAGGCGGATATCACCTCCGATACGGTCAGTGAAGCGGTGAAGGGCAGCCTGGTGATTGACTATGAGGCTTCCGTCACCAGCTCGAACGGGCAGACATATACCGCATCCACAGCTCCGGTGATTTTGAATACGGGAGCTGCCGGATATGGGAATTCCAGCAGCACAAAGGCATCCTCCACCTATTCTTCGGAGGGATATATCAACGTTTCCTGCGGAAACCGGGGCAAGCAGGACAGTTATACCAATGAGGCAGGGGAGACGGTCTATACCGGTGATGCGCCCTCCTGCCTGTCGGATCAGAAGGCGGCAGCACGGTTTGTGAAATATAATATCCTGCTGGGAAATCTCCCGGGCAGTGTGGACTACTGGGTTTCAACAGGAGGTTCGGGCGGAGGCGCCCATGCCGCGATGTTTGCCGCGACATCCAACAACCCTGATTTCTATGATTATCAGATTGAGCTTGGCGCAGTGGGAGTATACCGCCAGGAGGATGGAAGCTACTGTACAACCGTGACGATTGACGGAGAGGAGGTTGACCTGTCTGACGGAGCATGGGGATGTGTGGCATACAGCGCCATCACTCCTTTATATGAGGCGGATATGGCGATGGCCATGGAATATGTGCTGAATCCGGATTTCAATTATAATACGGATTTTCAGAAGGCACTTGCGAAGACCCTTTCTCAGGAGTATATGGATTATGTGAACAGTCAGGAGCTGACGGTTGAGGAATCAGAGGTTGGCTTCGACCTGGATGGAGACGGGGAACAGAACAGCAGCATCGCATTGACCATCGAATACGATGAGGAAACGTATGCAGACACCAACGGATACGGAGGAACCTACCTCGATCTGTATCTGGCTGAATTGCAGGACAACCTGCAATGGTACGTGGACCATCTTGATTACGCGGAAGGATGGACCTGGTTTGATGAGAACGGTGATGCCTTGACGGATGAGGCTGTCGCATCCATGACAGCGTCCGACAAAGCGCAGGCGTTCATAGAAGGGCGATATGCCAAAGGCAGTACGGGCAGAAACGGAGGGCCAGGCGGCATGGGCGGCTTTGGCGGCCACGGAGGACCGGACGGTATGGGCGATCGCGGCGGAAATGGAAGGCCGGACGGCATGGGCGGTTTCGGACAGGATATGGGTGAGATTCCTTCAGATGGAAATGGCGGGACATTTACGGATATGACGGAAGGATTCTCCTTTGACATGGGAGCGGACGGAACGGAAGCCATATCCGCCGGGATGGAGGAAATGCCTGCGGAGTCAGCAGAAGAAGGAACAGGGCGCGGCTTTGATAATGCTGACGTGGCGGAAAACAGCTCAGGGGATGAACTGGATGTGGGCACGCCTGACGCGGGAACGACCCAGGCGGCGGGAAGCAGTACCAATTCCGGCAATTACGCTGATTATGAGGAAATGCTTGCCGCGTATGAAACGGATATCTCTTCGATCAGAGAAGGAGATACGTATGGGAAGAATATCGTTGATCTCTACAATCCGCTGAATTATATCGGAGCGGACGGAACCAGGGATCCGGCCTGGATGCGCATTGTCTGCGGAGCGGTGGAAGGCGACATTGCAATGTTTAATTCCTTGAATATGCAGATCGCCGCTTTGAATGCAGGAGTTGACGCCACCATTGAATGGCAGTGGGACGGAGGGCATGTTCCCGGCGAGGTGCTTGGCAACAGTCTTGCGCTTTGGGTTGATATGATGTACGGAGAATATGTCAGCGGTGTTGAAACCTTGAAGGCTGAGGCTGAACCGGTTACGGAAAACGGAACCGAGGAGTCTGCGACAGGAACGGATCTGTCCGGGTGGGTAAGTATGGATGAAGAAGGCAATGTTTCCTTCTCGATGGCGGATGGCATGGTGTATCGGACAAGCTCAGCCAGCAAGGCAGTTCCGGGCTTTGATGTGATAGACTATGGTCAGGAAGACTATGTGTTTGGCGACAGTGATACGGATGCGCGGCATTGGAGCGAATGGGTGCTGAAGGCGCTGCAGGATAACCGGGAAGAACTGGAGCCTCTGTTCCAGTGAGGAGTGACAAAATGACAGGATTTCATGGGGAGAAAGGCGCAGGCTCGTCTTCGCATCAGGAGCCGCATGCGCAGAAGGCGGAAGCTTTGTTTCTGTCGGGATATAACTGCAGCCAGTCGGTATTTTGCGCTTTCTGCGATGTGACAGGAATGGAGCCGTATCATGCGGCAAGGCTTGCGTCGTCTTTCGGCGCAGGCATGGGCCGGATGCGAGAGGTATGCGGTACGGTGAGCGCAGCGCTTCTGGTTCTGGGGATCGTGGAAGGATATTCCGACCCTGGCGATCCGGCGGCAAAGAAGAGGCACTATGAACGTGTCCGGGAATTTGCCCGCCGGTTCCGGGAGAAGGAGGGCAGCATCATCTGCAGGGAGCTCCTGGCGAAAAGCGGGGTGGAACAAAAGGAGATCGCGCCGAGCGGTGATCCCCAGGAGAGAACTGCGGAATACTACAGGAAGCGTCCGTGCCCGAAGCTTTGCGCGCTGTCGGCCCGGATCCTGGATGAGATGCTGTCGGAGCCGGACATTGTTCTTTCGGCAGGATCGTGACGCAATGTCATTCAGGTTATGATTGCACAGAGTAAGGATCTGTTACAGAATAACTTGTACA
>CAMJIC010000057.1 GCA_946405675.1 uncultured Clostridia bacterium | reverse complement strand
GCCGCGAGGCTCCCCCCGCGATGAAGAAATATGGCGGGCGATCCGTAGCCTGCCATCATTCCCTTGCGTGAAGCAGGGTTATGAGGGAAGAAGGGACAGGTTCAATCCATCCCGGGGGAATTCATCCCGGGGGCAGGCGGCATGCCAGCCCCCCGGGCCTGCATGCCGGGCTGGGGGCCTGTAACCCGGCGGGGAGTGGATTGCAATGGTACGACATGAATACGGAAGGAATCGAAAGTCTGAAATGAACAGGAACGAGAATACCAAACTCAGAATTATCATCACACTTGCTCTCGGCGTGACAGCCATGTTTCTGTTTTACTATTTACTGGGCGAGATCCAGCACAGAGAAATCATGCGGCAGACCCAGGAAGAGATGAAAGAGGTCGTCCAATATGTGGAGGATTCCTACGACGAAGCGAATGAGCCGTACAGATCCATGGACTCGTCCTTTACGGAGGTGTTTACGGAGGACATCTCACTGTATGCAGAGATCATGAAGGCGGATCCGGACTTTGAGGTCACAGATTCCTACCTGAAGGGGTTCAATATCGGATCCTCGATCTATAACCTTGTGATCGTGGACCGCAAGGGGAAGGCTCTGGCGACCAGGGAGGACAATAATCTGTGGAACCCGACCAAAGAAGCGCTGGAAACACTCGACGAGGCGTTTGAGTTTAAGGATGGTACCGTCATGTATTATGCGCCGGTCAGCAGCATGACGAATGAAGAGTATTACGCTGAGGTGATGGCGGGAAATGACTCCATCATTGGCAGCCAGTTCAGCACCTGGTATCTGTGCAGGATCGATGACGGACATGCGCTGGCCATGAAGGCCGTTGACATGTCGAGCCTTTTGAGCAACGCCAGCTTCAGCGTGTGGAATGCCCTTCTGGAAAATGAAACGATCGGGCAGGAGGGATACGCGTTTGCATGGTCAAACCAGACGGGGAGGATCCTGTATCATCCGGATGCCATGGTAACACAGGCTCTGCTGGGGGAGATCGGCCTGGAGCAGGAAGATGTTCAGGACCGCCAGTTCTGCACGCGGGAGGTGTCCGGGAAGCGGGTGCTTCTGTATCCGGCCCTTCTGAAGGAACAGGATACCTGGGTCGCATGCGCCATACCGGAGGAGGAGCTGGAGGCGAGCAGGAGATTTAACCGGATCGTCGTGTCCATCGTGTTTTCTCTTTTGTGCGCCGCCCTGATCTACTATGAGATCATGCTCCTTCGGCAGAAGAAGGTCCGGATCCTTACGGATTTTACGCATTCCGGAAAGACGGCTGAGCACGTAAGCAGGAAAAAGAAGCTTGTGATCCTTACGTCTCTGATGCTTGTGCTGCTTTTCCTCTTTCACCTGTATCTCCAGACCCTGTACCTGATGTCGACCTGGGCGGAAGCCGCATCCAGGCATACATCTGAGGTGGAGAAACGTGTGGAAGAACAGGATATGTTCGGGAAAAGCTATACGCAGCTGTATGATAGCGAAAAAGAGATGCAGATGGAGGTCATGGAAGAATACCTGTCGAAGCACCCGGAGCAGATCACTGCTTCTTTGCTGGATGCGTTTTCCTATGCGGTCCATGCACTGGATCTCCAGGTACTTGACCAGGAGGGGGAGATCGTAGCGCAAAAGTCTTCCATGGGATATTCAGGAATTCTGGAGGGTGAAACGACGGAAGCATCAGTCAGCCCTTCGGAAGCTGTGGCAACGCAGGATGATGGCAGGAAGCTGAGCGACTGGATGAAGGATGGCCGCCTGTACCTGCTTCCGATGCATGGGGACCAGGAACCGGAGAATGGTTTCCTGTATGTCAGAAGCTATTCTTTTTCCGTGAACATGACCCTGTATTATTATTCGCTGCAGGAGACGCTGAAACGGATCCAGCCTGGCAGAGGCGGTTTTGTCTTCGCGGTGGATATGGAGACAAAGAAATTCACGAGCTATCCTGACGAGAAACTCATCGGGCGGGATGCGCTGGAGTATGGGCTGACGGAGAACCAGATCAAGGATAATTACTGTGATTACATCCAGATCGACGGAGTCTCCTACTATGCGGCGACGGACATGATCGGCAACAATATGATCTATTACGCGATCTTGAAGCAGAACCTGCTCAAGGGGCTGGTCCAGGTTTCGGCGGTCGCTGTTGTCCTGGCAGCAATGCTTTTGTTCCTGACGGGGCTCTGCCTCTATACCAGCAGGGAGCAGATCGAGCTGGTCAAGCCGGACAATGAGAGGCATATCGCCGAGGCAGGCAAGAATTCCCCGGAGTATAAGGTGATGCGCGTCATGCTGTTCTACCTGATCGCCACAGCGGCTCTGTTTGCAGGGTACACCAGCTTCCGGGAGAGCGCAGACATGGGTGGCGTCCTGGGATACGTGCTGTCCGGCCGGTGGGAGAGGGGCTTCAATGTGTTTGCCCTGACCTCGGCGGTGCTGATCATGTGCCGCGGCGGACTTGTCCTGTTCTTTGCATCGCGGTTCGTGCAGACCCTGGGGGGGATCCTGCCGATCCGGGGCGGAACCATCCTGAAGATGCTGGGAAGCCTCTTCACGTATCTGGCAGTAGCGGTCCTGCTCTACCAGTGCGCGCTTTGCTTCGGACTGAACCCGACGGCCCTGATGGCTTCGGCAGGAATCGTTTCGGTGGTTGTGGGTATCGGGGCGAACAGCCTGGTGGGGGACATCCTTGCCGGCATTTTCCTGCTGATGGAGGGAAATGTGCAGGTCGGCGATGTGGTCCAGGTGGGGGATTTCCGCGGCTATGTCATGGAGCTTGGCATCCGTATGACGAAGCTCTTTGACATGGATAATGATAATGTCAAGATCATCCCGAACAATGAGGTGCGCAATGTGGTGCATATGACCATGCGTACGTCCATCGTGTATAACGAGTTCCAGATCCGATATGAGGAGCGGATCGAGGACGTGGAACGGATCGTCCGGGAGGAGCTGAAGAACGCGAAGAAGAGCCCGCGGATCCTGGGCGGGCCGGTGTATATCGGCGTCAGCTCCCTGGGTGACAACGGAGTGACCATGAAGATGGAAACAAAGTGCCATGAGCCCAACAGGATGAAGGTGACGCGTGAGGTGAACCATATCGTGTACACGATTTTCCAAAAGCACAATATCAGCGTGCCCTATCCGCAGGTTACCCTGCATACCGGATCGGATGAGATGGTGGAACGGGAACCATGAATTGTTTGAGCAGGATCCCTCCGGCAAAGAAAGCTTCCGCCCCGGATTCTGAAAGTCTGCAGGGGATGCGGAACAGTTGATTCACAGAAAGAGGAGGTGACCTTTCAGCCATAACCGGATTTGATGAAATGACAGCTTCAGGAATGTGACGCATATGAGGATATTTCCGTTCTTATGGGCATAAGGGGGAGCATCAGAGGCCGGACCGGCCTGCGCAGCCCGGCATCAGAGGCGGTCCCGCCTTGCGTAACCCGGTATCAGAGGTCGGTTCCGCCTTGCGTAACCCGTCAAAGTGGAGTTGCTGTCACACAATTTGGCATGGAATCAATCAGAGCATCAGGATGCCAGGCGTGTGATCTCCGAAAAGTACCTGAAAACAATGTGTTCTGAAGTACCTGAAGTAAGGAACCGCTGTGAATGGACTTATGAATATTGATTGTATAAGGAGTTCATTTCGCGGCAGTTCCGGGAGTGATGCAAAGAAAGGAGAGGCTGTTATGAGGTTGTGGAAGAGTATGATGGGATGCGTGCTTGGGGGCGCGCTGATCCTGTCACAGGGAATGGCTGCTTTTTCTCAGGAGACGGTGAGCCTGGGAGAGGGAAATGATCTGATCGCAGGTGAGACGGCGATGCCGCAGATGGGAGCCGGCCTTGGCATGTCCCTTCCCCTTGGCGGGGATGGCGTGCAGGATGACCTGGTGGGATCGGTTGCCATGGGAGCCGGTGCGGATCTGGGATATTTTGACGAGGCAGGGGAAGCGTCGGATGGCTCCATGGACACAGACACGGTTGTCCTGGATGACATTGGACTGACGCTTCAGATCCAGGGGGCCTTCATGCTGCAGAACGCGGAGGATCCTGGTTTTTACTACATTGACACCTGGGGCGAGCACGGGATGCCGAATATGATGGTCGGCGCGTTTCAGGACAATACGACAGAGGGGTTCTATGACCGGTATACCGAGTACAGGCGCAGGAACAGGCCGGATATTACGGTCGCGGAGCAGCCATCCTTCGTGACGATCGGGAACAAGGAACTGCAGAAGATTGTATACAACTATGGCGTGCAGGGATATACCGTCCGGGACACAAGATATATCTGGCTGGGCACCAATGATGTTCTCTACATGTTTGCCAAAAGGGAGATACCGGAGCTTGATTACATGCTGGGCACTTCCCTTGAGGATATCATTGCTGCCGCAGCAGTGATCGGGGCTTCAGATCAGCAGCCGCCATCAACGAATCCGGTTCCCGGTACATCCCAGCCGGAGACGACAGCGCCCCAGCCTGAAACAACGGTGCCACAGCCGGAGACGACAGCACCCCAGCCTGAGACAACGCCTTCTTCCGGGCAGAGTGCGCTCTACGTAAAAAATGACGACAGCTCATGGACGGTCACGACAGACTATTATACCATGACACTTCCGCCGGCATGGACAAACCATTTTGACTTATCCGTCATCCGGCCTCAGACTGGCGGCTACAACCTGAAGGTGATTCATGATGAGAGTGCGGAGGAAGGCTTCGGCGGGCATCTTTTCTCGATCCTGCTGATTCCTGAAGGTGAGGACTACTCCTATCTGCCGAGCTATGACTATCTTGGAACCATGGAGACGCCGGAGGGCAGCTTCAGTGTGGTCGTGGAATACCCCACCGACGTTCAGACAGGGGGTGCATGGTCTCCGATCTATGAGATCCTGTATGGTGACAAGAATACTGCGATCACATCGATGCGTCCGGCCGCGGGCGTGACATGGATCCTTCCGGACGGGCAGACGATCAGCGGGGAAGCTTCTTCCGAAAAAGGCACCGGCCAGACTGCTCCCCAGCCTCAGACAACCGCACCTCAGCCCGAAACGACCCAACCGGAAGTATATGATCCGGATCCGCCTGCCGCAGGAAGTACGGATGTGCTGGGAACCGTCTCAGGGAACAGCTACTCCAACAGACTGTTTGGCTTTACCTTTACACCGCCGGCAAGCTGGATTCTGGCGAGCCAGGAGCAGCTGGTCACCCTGAACCCGGGAGTTTCCGCGGATCAGTTCGAGAATTCCATCGAAAATGGTGTCCCGATCTGTGTAGCCTATGCCCAGAGCGCAAATGGCATGGAGGTCATGAACGTGGTTGTGGAGAATGGAAAGAGCTTTCTGGATCCGTCCATCACCGCGCTGACGCAGGAAGATGTCAGGACGATCCTGAGTGAGGCGGCCGCGTACGCCTCCTCTTCTCTGGAGTCTCTGGGCGCAACGGTCACCGGATCGTCAGTGAATTCGGTGACCTGCATGGGACAGACCTTCTACAGTCTGGACATTACCTTTGATTATGCCGGATTCTCCGGCACACAGAAGCAGATCGGCATCCCCTCCGGCACATACGTCGCGCTGATCACAGTGCGTTCCGTCAGCGGAGACAATACGCAGGCGACGCTGGATATGTTTGGGGCAATATAAAACATTGGATGTTATAAGGAACTGTCACGAATTAACCATAGTTAATTTCGTGACAGTTTCTAAATGGATTCAGTGCATTTACAGGCCGGCCGGCGGGGGTGAAATTGTAACCATTGGATCGTACAGAGGGATTGTACAGAGGGCGGAAGATGAGACGGACAGGCAAGTATGCTGTCAGGAAGAGAATCACGGCTTTGTTCCTTGCGGTGCTGCTGTGCGGCAGCACCGCAGGAAGGGCTTTGGCCGAAAACATCGGCGGTATACTGGGAGGGCTGGCACAGACGGAAGAACAGACCGAGCCCCCCTCCTATCCGCAGCTGACGGCGGAGGACATTGTCCGGCTGGATGGCGGGGACGCGGAGCTTCTGTATGATGAAGAAGGGAGAGTGACCTTTATCCGGGGGCGCTACAGTCCGGAGAAGGTCGAGAACTATGAGGATGCGGTGGAGTCGCTGAATTATGTCGCGACGCTGCTTGGACTTACGAAGGGTGCTTTGTTCTTCTGTGTCTATGCGGGAATCGACCGTACCACGGGTTACACCTATTATCTGTTTCTGCAGCGGGACGGAGACGTGACGGTGGTCAATGCATCGATCAAGATCTATGTAGATCCGGAAGGCTATACGGCTGCCTTGTCCTGCAGCTTCCAGCCCTCCACCGGGATCCGGGAAGAAACCGCCGGGCGCATTTCCCGGGAAGAGGCACAACAGATCGTTATATCGCAATATCCCGATCTGAACCTGAGGGTTTATGAGGAGGCGACAACGCAGGCAGGGATCATGGAGGATGAGCGGAATATTCATGTCTGGTCGGTGTTCACGAATCATCCGGAGATGGCCTCCGGGGATTCGGATCTTCCGTACCTGCAGCATTTTGTCAGTTACCGCGGGGAATATCTGATGAACCTTCCCTGCTCCACGATCAGCCAGCCGCTCCTTCAGAAGGACGACGCCTTTGAGCGGAAGGCGAAGGCGATGTTTGAGGGATACGAGCCGCAGACCTGGACGGGAAGGGTCACGCTCCATGACCAGAGCCTGGCTGAGATAACGGTTCCGGTCGCGAGGAGCCTTTCGGACGGACGCTATTACCTGATGGACCTGGGGCGGAAGATGCTGGTCGCGGATTATAAAGAGGCGACCTACGGTTCCGGCGAATATGTCATTTCCTCTTCAGACACCAACAGTGGCTGGAAGGACAAGGAACTCCTGGCGATGTACAACATCGGGCGCGTTTACGATTACTACGCGGATCATGGGCTTTATTCGGTGGACGGCAGCGGGATACCGATTGCGATCCTGAGCGGGGTGTGCGAGGCGGACGGGACACCGGTAGACAATGCGTACTTCAATGGGTTCCGGGACGGATTCGGTCTGTTTGCCATCAGCGATATCAACGACTCGGTGGAGTGCCTGGATATCATGGGGCATGAATTCACCCATGGGATCACGTCCTACAGCATGGGCGGCAGCTCCTATGTCAATGAACTTGGCGCGATCAATGAGGCTTTTTCCGATATCATGGGAAACCTGTGTGAGCTGACATACGCGATCAACGATCTTTCCATTTCACGCGGAATAACGACGGGACAGTTTGAGATTACAGGCACAAGCGAATATGGCTCCTCGGATGACCCGGATCCGGCTTATCCCGACTGGCGCATCGGGGAGATGGGCGGGCGCATTTACCGGGACATGAGCGATCCGGTGGCATACAGGCAGCCGGCATTTGTGCGTGATGCCTATTACTGCCTGCCCACAGGCCATTCCAATGTTGTGGGGAATGACTATGGAGGTGTCCATATCAACAGCTCTCTTCTGGGCAGTATTGCATGGGAAATGAACGAGCGGGGGCTGGATTATGAGAAGCAGTATTCCCTCTGGATGACGGCGATGAACATGATGACGCCGAAGAGTGATTATGACGACATCTGCCAGGCGATGATCTTCGCGCGCAAAACCTATGGCTGGGAAGAGAAGGTCGATGCATGGATCGAAGAAGCCTTCGCCAAACGGGGTCTACTGGAAAATGCCCGCTCCCAGAGCAGAAAATGGGACGGCATGACCTTTGAGGACTATAACAGGGAAGCACTGGCAGGAAATAACGGAGCTGCGGAAGGGATTAACGGAACTGACGAAGTGATTGCGGGAGCTCCTGGAGCGATGGCAGAAGCCCGGGAAGAGATTACTGGAATTGCCGGAGAGATTACCGGAGCAGTGGAAGAGATTGCCGGATCCACGAAAGAGAACATCACGGACACAGAAACAGGTGCCGGATATTCAGAAAGGGTTACAGGATTTACAGAAGGAATCACTGGAGGAGTCACAGGCGTTCTGAATAAGAAGGAAGACTGGCTGGCAGGGGTCAGCCTGGATCAGGACGGCAGGATTGCCAGAGAAGGGTTCGGACGGATCGAACTGGATACGGCTTTGGAGGATGCGCAGATCCTGGTGGGCGTTGCGATCATCGAGCCTTACACCTATATGACGCTCAACCTCAATTGCCCGGATGAAAACGGACATGTATCCTTCCTTCTGCCGGAAGGAAATTACTGGCTTTGCCTGTGCGTCAGCCATGCAGGCCCCGCGCAGACGATCTACTGGCCCTACACAAGAACAGGAACCTACGAACCCTACAGCCCGCTTACCACGTTTGGGACAGTAGAAGTGAAGGCCGGAAGATGCGTTGTGCTGCCGAAGGGAGATGTGGCCTGAAGAAAAAGACAGGGAGGAGAGACGATGATGAGAAAACAGAGAAAAGCAGGGCTCGCAATTGCAGCGGCAGTGTCCATCCTGCTTGCGTCACAAGGATATGCGGCGGACATCGGAGACTTTCTGACGGGGGGCTCCGGCGGACAGGGGCAGGAAACAAGCATGCCCGGCGGGCAGGATATAACTGATGCGGGAATGCAGACAGGGAATGGTCAGGAAGCGGGCAGCACAGGAATGCAGACAGGCAGCGGTCAGGAAGCAGGCAGCACAGGAATGCAGACAGGCAGCGGGCAGTACGCAGCCGGCACATCTGCGTCCCAGTCCTTGAACATGGTCACATGCACAGACCCACAGACCGGCCTCAACGTTGCGCGGGCAGTGGTGCCGGAAGGGTATACCGTAAACAGCGAAACCATCTGGTGCGGCGCTGTTCAGAGCCCGGATTATCCTGCAGAGGTATTCATTGATGCAAAATCACAGGACGGAAGCATCCAGATGACCTATGAGTCACCCATCGAATTCATTCAGATCCTGAACGCATCCGTGAACGGAATGCAGTTCGTGGTCCACCAGGACTATCAGGTCAGCATTGATTACCTCATGATGATGCTCACCTACATGAATGCATCCCAGTACTGCGATTACGTCTCCCAGACATGCATGCCCGGGACTTCAGGGATGACCCTGATCTCAGAGACGCCTCTTCCCCAGGAAACACAGGCCTTGATGGATCAGGTCAGCCGGCAGAAGATGGACGAGATAAACCAGGTGCTCGCCGCATCCGACGGAGTCTATGTGGATCTGGTGGAAACGACCACGGCAGAGAAAACCTACCGCTACACCGATGCCGCAGGGCGGTCAAAGATCCTGGTGATCAACTGTGCCTGCCAGGGGGTCAGGATGGTTGAGAACTTTTCCAGCTACGGCATGGGAACGACCAATATCACAAACCTGATCTGGTCTGTCCCATACAGATACGCCCTCATGGTCGACGAAGATAAGTACGAAGAAGGACGCGTGATATTTGACTCCTTCTGCACTAACACAACCATCAGTGACCAGTTCAAAAAAGCGATGGCAGACCTGAGCCTGTCCATCGTGCAAGGCAGAGCAAACGGGAATACTACAACTATCTCTTCGCAGACAAGCTATGTACAGGACTCCGTCTCATCTTCTCTGGGCAGCAGCGATGATACCTACTCCGGCATGGAGGCCTGGGATGATGCCATCCTCGACCGGAACGATTATACCCTGTCGAGCGGAGACAGCGTAAAGGTCGATACCTCCTACGATTATGTCTATGAGCTTCCGGATGGAAATGTCTATGCCACAAACTCAGCACTGGACGAACCGGCCGGAGGAACCTTGCTTTACGCAAACTGATATTGATACTGATAAGATCATTCCCCGGAGTGAGCATATGCTCCTCCGGGGCTTTTTTTCTGGCACAGGTGTGACCTGATGCCATTCAGGTACCGATTCCACGGCTGCTCAGGAGACTGGGGAAGCAGAAGCTATATGGCATTGGGCGTTGCTAAAATCATGCAAAAGCACTCTTGTTATCCTGGCATGGAAAAGAGTATACTGTCGCGATGTAACGCTAAGGATCTGTCACCAATTGACTTATGCATATTGCCTGGCTCTTTCTTCGATTCCACAGGTCAAGGTACGGTAACATAGTGACAGGAAACCATACAATCAGGACGTGCTGTTATCGCCGGCATCATGGAAATGATTGCCCGGATAGGCGTTGTCATTCTGTTTGTGCCGTCATACGGCTTCGACGCGATCAGCTTTGCCGACGCTGCCGCCTGGTTTGCCGCTGACCTCTATATCATTCCTGTGTGCATCCTGCTCCTTCGCCGGATCAAGGCTAAGGGGACATGATGAATCAGTTATAGGTCACGCTTATATTTTTCAAAGCGATAACGATTCCTGCCTCTCGTGACTTTACCATATTCGATTGCTTCAACGGGGCAATTCTGAATGCAGGACATGCAATGGGCGCAGGATCTGCCGCTCCAGACAGGCTTTCCATTCTGCATCCGGATCACCTGCAGCGGGCAAAGCTTTTCACACTTGCCACAGGAGATGCAGGCATTGCTGACATGAAAACCCCTTACACCCTGGCAAAGGCGGTACCAGACGGGAACGAAAGGAAGGGTTGCCAGAATCTCCAAAAACGATATATGCCGCGTCCTGAGCGTGTCGCCTGAGCGGATTGACGCTGCAATCTCCGGAATCTTTTTTTCTGCTTCCTTGATTCTTCTCTCAATTTCCACAGTCTCGGTCTGCCGGATCAGGCTGGTTGCGATATAGTTATTCGGCATCAGGATGTCCACGCTGCCTTTATAGCTTTTTTTCCTCATGAGACAGCGGAAAATGAAATCGCTGATTCCCGAATAACCACCATTCGTAAAGATACAGTACACATATGGGCTGCCGGTCAGCCTGGTTTTGCGCATGTAAGAAACGAGAAAAACGGGCGGCTCGCCAACATAGACCGGGGAGCATATGACAAAAGGTTTTTCCGAGCGGATGGGAGTGTAGTCCTTCTGCCTGATCTTCTCACGCAAATCCAAAGCAGAGTCATCTAATATGCGCGCAAGTTCCTCAGCGATGTATTTCGTATTGCCTGTGGCACTGAAGTACAAAACCATAGATCAACCTCCCGATAGATTTGACTTAACATTTCAGAACCCCTGGTTCTGAAATGTTAAGTCAGTCCGCCATGCAGATTTTTGCTTCGCCAAAAAGGCGGACTGACTGCATTATTTACGTTTTCATATGTCACTTGCGGTTCCGCAGGTGACTGTACTGAACAGTTACGATTTGATTGTATGTACTCTATAAATGAATCCAGCGCAGAAAGCCCGCCTATACGGCAGGCCTGCCTAAAACAGATCGGTAAACTGTGCCCCGCGCTCCATCTGGTCAAAGTCGATCATCCCATCCTGCGTGGGTAAGAGCAGAGGCTTTCCCTCTGGATTCTCCGTGAAGCCCCTGCTGTTTAAAGTTGGAATCAGCAAGGGAATCATGCGGAGAACTCCGCGAAAGACGGCAGCACGGCTGCCGGAGAATACCGACTTGCTAACCACAGGATAGCATATGGTCAGGATGAGTTCAAGAGAGGAATGCCAGGGACAAGGTGCCTGGCACATTGTCCCTGGCACATTGTTCGTATTCATCATGACGTGCCGGACTCATATTTTTCTCTGAGCGCCATAAGCTCTTTCTCGGCAGCATCCGCGCGGGCGGCTTCTGACTTGGCCTTGGCAAGGTCTTCCATCAGGCCTTTTTCCCGGCTCTGGCAAGGCCTTCCCTCAGGCCTTCTTCCCAGCCCTTCTTCAGGCCTTCTTCCCAGCCTTCTTCCCAGCCTTCCTTCAGGCCTTCTTCCCGGCCTTTCTTCAAGCCTTCCTTCAGACCTTCTTCCCGCATCTGTTCGTCTCTTTCCAGCAGTGTCATATATTCCTTCCTCCGAATGATATGCGCGCGGGCTTCCTTGACTTTGTCATCAAGCCTTGACGTGAAGTCGGACGAAGGAGCATTTCCGGCGACATATTCCAGAAACGCCCTTATACCTTCCGAAACGTCATCCTGTGTGCCCGCTGCGGACAAAATTATTTTGTATGCGCCATCTCCCAGCTCCAGATTTGGGACTTCAGCACATGTAGACGAGAAGCTATACTTATGGAGCCCGATCTTCGGATACAGGTTCTCAAGGCAGATGAAGATGATGTAGCTGGTTTTCAGATCGGTAAACTTCGCCCCGCGCTCCATCTGGTCGAGGTCGATCATCCCCTGATAATAACGTGTCCGGAACGGAAGAGCAGCCACATTGCCCGTCTGCATCTCAATATTGTATATGGTGTCAGTATCATCCGACATATACACGTCGAACCGCACCCCGCGCCCGTCACTTGTGATCTCGACGGGCTTCTGGCTGCCCAGCTCAAGCAGCCTACCGACCTTACGGTTCAAAATGAGCTCTGTCATCTCACGGCACAGATCCTTATGCGTGCTCAACACCTTGCAGAACATGAAATCATCGGTGAATGTCAGTTCTTCGTAACGTTTTGCCTTTCTTGCCATAGAGAAAGCCTCCTTCCTGCGTGGGTAAGAGCAGAGGCTTTCCCTCTGGATTCTCCGTGAAGCCCCTGC
>CAMJIC010000056.1 GCA_946405675.1 uncultured Clostridia bacterium | reverse complement strand
TTCTGATGTGTGCGATGATGTGTTCGCATTCTGCCGGACGCTGGGGATCCGGCTGTGCCTGACGTCCCAGCCGGGGCGGAGTGATTTCATCCTGCGGGAGGGTTCGGACAATGACTAGCGTAACGGTTTATACAGACGGCTCGTCACGGGGCAATCCGGGACCGGGTGGCTATGGCGCGCTGATTGAATTTGTGGATTCCATGGGCCAGCTTCATGTGAAGGAACTGTCCCAGGGCTATGAAAAAACCACCAACAACCGAATGGAACTCATGGCGGCGATTGCTGCCCTTGAAGCGCTGAACAGGCCCTGCGAGGTTTCCCTCTGGTCTGATTCCCAGTACCTGATCAATGCATTTAACCAGCACTGGATCGACAAATGGATCCGGAAGAACTGGATGCTTTCAAAAAGTGAACCTGTCAAAAACGCGGATCTTTGGCAGAGGCTGCTCCGGGCCTGCGAGACCCACCATATTACCTGGAACTGGGTGCGGGGGCATAATGGCCATGCGCAGAATGAGCGTTGTGACGCGCTTGCGACCCAGGCTGCTGACTCAGACAATCTGATCCCGGATCCCTGCATTCTGTCAGGAGAATGACATAATGTAACTGTTCAGTACCCGTTCTGAACAATTCCGACATAATACCTTTGCATATCATCAGTAACCCGGAAACATTTTTACAGAAACCGCGCTTTTCAATATAGAAAGGGAAATCTGATCCATGTCCATGCATTTTGAAAAGAAACTGCCGATTCCTGCCGAGATCAAGAGCAAATATCCGCTCTCTGACAAGGTCAGAAAGATCAAACGTACAAAAGACCAGGAAATCCGTGACATCTTCACCGGAAAAAGCGACCGTTTCCTCCTGATCATCGGTCCGTGCAGCGCAGACCGTGAGGATGCGGTTCTGGAGTATCTTGGCCGCCTGTCCAAGGTTCAGGAGAAGGTGGGTGACCGGATCCTGATCACGCCCCGCATCTATACCAATAAACCGAGAACCACCGGAAAGGGCTATATGGGGCTTCTCCACCAGCCTGATCCGTCCAAAAAACCGGATCTTCTGGCCGGCATCATCGCGATCCGTGAGCTCCATATGCGTTCCATCGAAATGACCGGGATGACAGCCGCCGATGAGATGCTGTATCCGGAGAATTACCGTTACCTGGATGATGTTCTCTCTTATGTTGCGATCGGCGCCCGCTCCGTGGAGGATCAGCAGCACCGTATGACTGCCTCAGGGATGGATGTCCCTGCCGGAATGAAGAATCCCACGAGCGGAGACCTGACAGTGATGTTCAACTCCATCGTCGCAGCGCAGGCAAAGCACAATTTCATCTACCGTGGTTGGGATGTGAATACGGACGGGAACGACCTGGCTCATGTCGTTCTGAGAGGATCCGTGAACAAGCACGGGAACAGCATTCCGAATTATCATTATGAGGATCTGCTCATGACCGCTCAGCTGTACCAGAAGATGGATCTGCAGAACCCGGCGATCGTGGTTGACTGCAATCACTCCAATTCCGGGAAAAACGCGATGGAGCAGATCCGCATTTCCCATGAAGTCCTGCACAGCCGCTCCCACAGCTCCTCCCTGAAAAAGCTGGTAAAAGGACTGATGATCGAAAGCTATCTGGTAGGAGGCAGGCAGGATATTGTCGGCGGACCGGGGCATGTCTATGGACAGTCAATCACAGATCCCTGCCTTGGATGGGAGGATTCCGAGCAGCTCATCTATGACATTTATAATCGACTTTAAAACTTTTTTTTGCCGACAGGTCACGCATCTTCCAGCGGGGGCGGCCAGCGGGTGAGGCCTCTCCCGAATCCATTAACAGGAGCGAGGCGGGATCCACTGCTTACGTAGACTTAGCGGCCGGGGTATGAAGAAATCGTACGCTGAATATCCCGGCCGCTTAGTCGGAGTTAGCAGTTAGCCTGTCGAAGCGGGTTTTGGATGAGGAAGAGGCCTCACCCACTGGCCGCCCCCGCTGGAAGATGTGTGGCCATACACAATTTATGTCTGCTGAGAATAATCGCAGCGGCGGCGGGACAGGTTGGGATTGTAGAAAGGATCTCCTTTTTGAAGGATGAGGGCGCGTTTCTTCCGGAAACGTGCCTTTTCTACGGCAAACCGTTTCTTCTTTGCAGCTGTATCCTCCTGGCCGCGGGTCAGGGACTCATGGTGGATGAGGATGGCGGATGGCTCGAAGATGACGCGGTACCCTGCGTCGCGTACGCTCAGGCAGAAGTCCACATCGCCAAGTGCGACACTGAACTCATCCGGGAAACCTCCTGCTGCGTCAAAGGCATCGCGCCGGACCATCATGCATGCTGCGGTGACAGCGCTCATATTCTGGGTCAGGACTGCCCGCCCCATGTATCCGGGATCATCCCCGGGCAGAGCCACCATCATGGAGCCTGCAAATCCCATGATCCCGGTGACAATGCCCGCTGACTGAACCCTGCCGTCCGGATACAGAAGCTTCGGACCGCAGACGCCGACCCCTGGCCGCATGGCTTGAGACAGCAGCTTCTCGATCCAGTCCGGCGTGTGCACTGTCACATCGTTATTCATCAATATCAGGTAATCGCCTTCTGCATTCCTCACACCTTCATTGATCACCCTGGAGAAATGAAACGCGTGGGGATACTGTACGATTCTTGCTTCCCCGCGCTCCTCCAGTTTTCTGTAGAGCGCAAAGGTCTCCTCTTCCCTGGAGTTATTCTCCACCACCACGATCTCCAGTCTTTTCCAGGTGGATCGGCTGCGGATGGAATCAATGCAGTTTTCCAGCACGGATGCATGATCCGCATTGGGGATAATGATCGATACCAGCGGGGTTCCCTCGATCCGGTAAGACACATGGAAGCTGTCCTGAACCGGTCCGTCCTCCGCCACGGCGTTTTCTCCATCCACGGAAAGGATCTCCTGAAGATATCCGCGTGCCCTTTCATGGCAGTGCATGGCCTGATCCGGATCCATCTCCTGCCTGCGGGCATGGTACAGCACCTTCGGGACGTGCTTCACTCCTCCCATGGATGCTGCCGCATCCATGATCCGGATCGTCAGCCACCAGTCATATGCCGGATCAAACACATTGCGGGAGGTCGGGATCTTGTCCCGGCCTGCCTTTGCGTAGATGCTTCGGAGCACGCCGACCCGCACCAGCACAAAGCAGCCGATGTAGTTTTTCGCACGCAGAAAATCCGGATCATAATCCGGTTTGAACAGCGGATCCTTGTATATCGTCTTTCCATCCGAAAGATCCCAGGTATCCTCATCCGTATAGACTGCATCCGCTCCGTCCTGAATCCCACGCACCATCTCAAATATGGCATCTCTTTCGATCAGGTCGCCTTCCCGGACAAAGGCCATATAGTCCTCATCCCTGATCTGCGAGTGGATCGCCTGTACCGGACATACCCGACCATAGGTTGACGCACGGATGCTTTTCAAGGTCGCTTCCAGATTCTTCCCTGCAGGCTGCTTCGCGCCTTCCTCCTGGTTTCTTGCAATGAGCACAAAGACCTTCGGCATTTTCGGGAGGAGGAGCTTCCTCTGATATCCGGCCTGGACAGATGAGACCCTGTTTTTCTGAACCCACTTCTGATAATCAAATCTACGGTCTCTGACCTCTTCCGCAGCATGCGCCGCAAATTCCTGCACCCCATGCTCCTTCAGATAACGCAGCATTTTCCCTGCAGATGTGCCGCTCCCGCCTCCGGATTCATCGCTGTGCCCCATCTTCTTTCCTCCTCAAAAGTCTCTTAAAATCACGTCCCTTAATCACGCATCTCCTGAAACATCGCTGCATATTTCAGATAAGGCTTGACGGTTTCCCTCAGGTCGTCTTTGCATGTCCAGCTTCTGCCTGTGAGTGTGAGGCATGGATTGTAAAATGGATCCCCCTCCTCAAGCTCCTTTCCCCATCGCTTCACAAAGGCACTGATCTCTGCATGAAAACGTTCGACCTTCTCCGGGGAATCTTCTGCTCCGCGGGAAAGGGATTCATCGTGTTCCAGGCATGCTTCCGGGCATATCAGGATCCTGAGTCCGCCGCGTCGGATACGCATACACAGATCAACATCGTTAAAGGTTACTCCGAATACCGGATCCATTCCGCCTGCCGCGTCCCAGACCTCTTTCCGGAGCATCATGCAGGCTCCGGTTACCGCGCATACATTATGGGTATGGGAAAAGACCAGTCCGGGGTATCCGGCATTGACTGCCCGGGGCAGCTCTCCCTGCCATGCGTGGCCGGCAACGCCTCCATGCCCAAGGATGATACCCGCATGCTGCACATGTCCGTCCGGATAAAGCAGCAATGCGCCGACAGCGCCTGTCTGAGGCCTGGACGCAAGCGCCTCCATCTGTTTCACGCTGTCCGGGGCAAGGATACGTGTATCATTGTTGAGCAGCAAAAGATACTTCCCTCTTGCCTGCTCCGCGCCGAAATTGTTGACCGCAGAATAGTTGAACGGCGCGTCCCATGTCAGAATGCGGATCCTGCTGTCTGCTTCCTCCAGCTGCCGGTACAGGTCAAACGTCGCCTTTTCCGTGGAATGATTCTCCAGAATCAGGATTTCCAGGTTTTGCCATGTATTGACGTGGAGAAGGGATTCCACGCACTGCCTCAGATCTTCACTGTGATCCTTATTGGGAATCAGGACGCTGATGAGAGGCTCCTGCCCGGACAATGAATCATCCGGCAGAGATGCCTCACCGGACTCATTTGAAGACTGCAGGGAATCCGCAGATCCTCCTTCCGGATATTCTCCGGCGGCATGGTACAGGATCTTCGGAATATGCCGCACACGCATGCATTCATTTACAAGGGGGGCAGCTTTCTCCCTCAGGCAGACCCGCCTCAGGAACGCATCATATTCCACATCCCCGTCCGGGACGCCCCCGGCCTCTTTCATGACGGAATACCTGACCAGAACGACATTCCCCATATAATTGACCTGCTCCAGAAGATCCGGATCAAAATCCGGACGAAAGGCGGGATCCCCCTTCTTTCCGTCCTCTCCGATCCAGTCTGAGTCGAAATAGATCAAATCGATCCGGTCGCCCCGCTCCTGATTCAGGAGGCTGACACATTCCCACAGAAGATCCGGGCGAAGCGTGCATGGGCCATTCACAATCAGGACGTACTGGGCGTCTTCGCAGTTTTTCAGTGCCCTGAAGTGATGATAAACCTGCATTTCCAGAGACTGGACAAACGCGGTTCTGTCCCTTTGCGGCATGGCAGCCGTCACTCCGATCAGGATGGACCTGGCGGGGGGTGTTTTTTCCATCTTCGTGTAGTCGTGGGAAGACGGACGATTCCGGCTCAGCCAGATCTCATAGGGAATCTCCGGTGCCTGACGCTTCAGCAGCCGGTCCACCGTCAGGACAGCACTGCTCCTGAGCCCATGCTCCCTCACATATGATGCAATCTGTTTCAGTTTCATGCCTTTACCTCTTCAGCAGTTTCTTCAAAGGCTCCTTAAAGGGAATGTTCGCCTCTGAAATCTTTCTTGCAACCTGATAAGACGTTGTATGCTTCAGAAGCTCCATCGAAGTATGGAGCATCTCATTTTCCTCACGGAGGCGGTTCATGGCACTGGCCATTCCTCTTCCCTTCACGCAGCTGTTGGCCATGGCCAGCCCCTCGATCAGGAATTCGGGATCCCGCTCCTTTCCCCGCTTCACAACCACAGGCTTTGCAGGCACAATGGAAGACGTATACAGGTTGCGGTATTGCTCATTCATGCCGGCAACACTTTTCAGGGACAATGCACATGCCTTCTTTTTCTTATTTGCCAATGCTTCCGGATGCTTCTGGATACGCTCCAGAAGAGCGAACACCGCTTCCCCGTCCGCCCCCGGCGCAAGCAGCCAGCCTGCCCCCGTCCTTTTGATCCGCTCTCCCACTGCCCCAAGGTCGGTTCCGATGACCGGGATCCGGCACGCCCATGCCTCTGACAACGTATAGCAGAAGGTCTCGGCCCAGGAGGGAACGATCAGCGCGACATCGATCCTGCTTGCCTTGAGCAGGTCATAAATATCATCCTTCTGGTAGACACCCGAAAAGCATACATGCCCCGGTGCCCTGGCCGGGTCGATCCTGGGATCGCCGACCTCACCGTACACAAACAGCCTAAACGGCGCATCCTTGTGGCGGATGAGGCTCAGAAGGATATCTGATCCCTTCGCCTTGGTGACGCCGCCAAGGTACGCGACATTCAGCTTCCTGTCCTCCTCCGTCTCCGGATTCCAGATCGTCCGGTAGACCTTTCCGTCCGTATAGAACCGATCCTTCTCCCGGATCAGGATTCGGATCCGGATCCGCCCCTTCCTGAGGCCGGGAACCTGGAACACCGCATGGATCCCACTCCAAAGATACTCCGGCTGAGCCATGGCCGCGGCAACATCCGGCCGTGCATGGGGCCTTACCTGAAGGACGGATACGGTCCCGACATGATCAGTCACTTCGACCATAATCGATGTATTGGCACTGTTCGATCCTTCCATGTATGCCCACCCCGAAAGGTAATGAAAGCTGCCGCCGTCTCCCGGCATCTGATCCAGCCTCGAATGCATCCGCTCCGTTTTTATGACCGTCTCCGGAAGCTCCACCAGGACAGATCCGGAGGATACCGGATCCGTCCCGTGCCCGATCGTCATGCTTATGGATTCAAGGGAAGGGAAGGCTGCGCACATGATCTTCCTCGCGCTCTCTGACGGAAAGAGAATCCTGCTGCAGGCCGAAAGAGCCTTGAGATTCTCCTGCCGCCAGTGGCTGATCACCTTCACTCTTCCGTATCCGCAATTATCCTTCAGGCATTTTGCGCAGTTTTTTTCTTCTGTCTGTACAAAGCGATCCTCCAACGGGCAGAAGGTTCCCTCCGGAGTGAGGAGCTTGGTAGTCGGGCAGGCATAATAATAATCATGTAAGGTACAGATGACAGGAATCTCCAGTTTCCTGCACTCCCGGAAAATATCCAGTGACAGCCCCTGTGTATGGTGCACATGAACCAGATCGATGCCAAATGACGTCAGGATCTTCCGGATGACCTGCGCCAGATGCTCCTCGTAAAAAACAGGAAAGGGTTCTTCCGGGCCGATGGGAAACCGGAACGTGACAAGCTGCCCCTTCCGGTCCGCCACATCCTCACTCTGAATGACCTGCCAGTCAGGAAGGCTGCCCGGCTCCAGGTAAAGCGTCAGACGGAGTGCGTCCTTGTCCCTTGCGCATACGAAAACATTGAACTGCTCCATCATGCCTGACACCAGGTCCCGGACATGCAGCTGCGTTCCCCCGATGCTCTTCTCCCCGATCTGCCGAAAATCCAGGTGCAGGAAATAAAGCAGGTTCTTCTTTCCGTTTTCCAGGCACTGATGAAGCAGCAGATTGTCCCTGATCTCGGAATCAGGATCCTCCCTGCAATAGCTGTCATTGATCTTCATGAACTGCGGATACCGTCTGCGGAGAATCGCTTCGTGGGCCTGGATCAGCTGCTCCTTCTCCTGTGTCCGGAAGGAAGCGGTTCCACGATGATAGATGAATGTGTCATCACACAATACATGGCAAAAGCCAAGCATACTGCAGCGGAAGCAGAAATCGTTTTCCTCCCCGTAACCGCGTCCGAATGCCTTCTCATCAAAAGCCCCCGCCAGCACATATGCCTCATTTCGTACATACAAGCAGAACCCTACACCCACCGGCACCTGGGGATAACGGTGCAGGGAGGCGCGTTCCACCAGCCTTGCATAGGAATCCACCGTAAACCCTTCCGGAATCTGATTATCCTTCAGAAAGACCGGAACCGATGCCAGGGTCGCTGCGTTGGAAAGAGGCGTCACGGTTGCGATGCGCTCCGATCGGCCTGCGCAAAGCTGAAGCTTCTCCACCCAGCCCTGCGTCACGATCGTATCAGAATTCAGCAGGATCGTATCACGGTCAGACCAGGAAAGCCCCTTGTTCACATTTGCGGAAAACCCTCTGTTTTCGGCATTAAACAGGGCGATCATCCCATATTCCGCATCCTCGCTCTGCCCATCACAGACCTCGTGGAGAAAAGTCCTCACCCGGTCATCTGTGCTGCAGTCATCGATCAGCACAACACGATGCCTGGCAAGGTTTGTATTTCTCTGGATGCTCTCCACGCACCGGACCAGATCCTCATAACCGTTGAAGACCGGAACGATGATGTCAACTGCACTGTGTGTCATACGCTTCTCCATTCATGATCTGTCGATCTGTCTCTGAAAATGGACATCAGACGAATACCTGTGCGCCGTGTCAGAGCTGCCGCCTGCTTCAGGCCGCTTCTCATCAACAGCTCCTGGCTCCTGTCCAGTGCCCATCCGGGGTCTTTGGTGCGCACACGTCCTGTAATACGCAGCCTGTCCGGAATCCTCCGGCACTTCAGCCGGTAAGATGGATCCAGCGTAAGGAATACCGCTTTGCCGCGTGTCCGGGCAGACGCGTTCATCGGCATAAGAACAGCCTCCTCCGAGTGAAGATCACAGATACACGGGCATCCTTCCAGCGGGTCAAAGCGCAGAGCCCTGACCGTAGATGGGCAGTCAATCTCAAACGTTACATCATATCGCCCTTTCTCGATAGATGTGTCAACATGCACCGCATCCTCTTCCCTCCATCCATTTCCCCGATCCAGGTAAAGGGTGGCCGTCAGCCGGATCTCCTGGCCGGTCCACTGAAGCGCAGCAAGATCCGCCTTTCTGACAGGCATGGCAAAGGCTCCCAGGCGGTTGGCCTTCACGTATTCCTTTTCAAAATGGGACGCCCATTTCCAGAACACCTGCCCTGCCTCCTGGCTGATTCCATATTCTTTCAGGAGCTGATCCCGGGGAAGGATCTGCTCGAGCTCCCTGCGGGAGGAATACAGTTCATTGACAGCACGCCACAACAAAAACTGTGCCGGAACAGGCGTATCGACGATCCACTCCCCGTCGATGATCCTGTCCCCGTCTTGCTGAGGGAAGATATTGTCAAAAATGAGATCGATATTGGCTGGGCACACAAGGGCTTTGTATCCCCTGACCGTACCTGAAAGCGGTTTCGCTGTCTCCGGAAGGGATTCTGTTGTGCTCAGGCGTGCCTTTCCGAACAGCCTGGTAAAAACCTCTGCATCCGGTCTTTCTTCTTCTGAGGTCTTGCCTGCCAGAATCAGTTCCATCAGGTAATCACAGGCGCCGCGGATGGACGCCGCATCCCCCGTGATCATTTCCGCCAGGCTTTTCCCCGGAAGAAACGGGTAAACCAGGGATCCATCCTCCATCCTCCTGCCTCTCAGAAGGCTCGCGCAGGGCTTTGCGCCGCTTTGGGAAAGCCTGAATTCCTCCTCAGATTCCCTTTCATGCATCCGTTCCAGATGCGATGCCGCCTCTTTTGTCAGAGGGCTTTTGACCACCTCCTTTGACCCGTCAGGGTACTGGCGGATCACCGTCTGGATCCGGAAGGAAGGATCCCGGTCCGAGCTGATCTTGGCATACACGATCTCAGGCTCAAGGCCGGATGGCCTGGCCACCTTCCTTCCCGCCTCGATCAGGAAGGAATTCATAAAACGATCCATCACGCCTTCCCTGCAAAGAGTCTCTCCCATCGCCTGCTCGGAGAACAGCTCCAGGCGGCGCGGGTTGAAATTCCATGCATTTTTCCCGAAGCTGCCGGCCCGGAGCGTACCCTGGGTAAAAATTTCACCCGGAAATTTATAGTCCGGGTACGGGTAATAGAATCTCCGCCAGGAAAGGCCGCATCTGTCACACAGCGTCTCCCACTCCTGCTTCGAGAAGGTATGGACTGCCGGGTTTTCCGGATAATCCTTCAGTCCCTCCATGTAATTGTCCGTATGGTCCTCCGGCGCTCCCGCAAAGTATTTCAGTCCGAGCCGGTTTTCAATGGCAATCAGAAGCCGCCCGTCCTCCTTCAGGTATCCCGCACAGCGCCGCAGGAAGGCGGCGTAAGGGTCTGCCCCCTGGGTGAAGGAGCCGGCATACTCAAACACGCCGTTCAGTATGACATAGTCAAACTGCTCCTCAAACTGCATGTCGTTCAGGTTGCCCGCCATCAGCGTAAGGTTCTCACAATCCCTGTGCCGTTCATAGTTGATCCTGGCCCTGCGCATGGAAAGCTCCACGCTCGTCACCTTATGGCATTTGCGGCACAGAAGCCCCGTGATGGCGCCTGGACCCGCGCCGATCTCAAGAACGGACGCCCCCTTCCGGAAGTCATACCAGGAAAGGATGTTCTCCCGCACCTGAGACAGATGATATAAAACAGGAAATGACCTGTCGCCGGAGGTTTCCCAGGAGGATTTCTCCTGCACGATCCGCAGGATCCTCTCCTCGATGTCACCATCCGAATACTGATCATTTCCCTGATAATACTGTGTATTGAACTTTGCCATATCTTCCCTCCGCCTGCCAAAGGATCCATCAGGCCTGCTCCATCAGATCCTTCGGATCAAGAATACAGGTACTGTTCATATCGTAGAAACCTACCGTATCCCTGGAAGAAACAACGGTAAGGGATATCACGTCATACAAACGGTGAAACACACGGAACATCCCGTCCTGGTAGCCGGTACAGCCCAGCGAAAGCAGGTATTCTCCTCCCTGCAGATCGATCTTCTGGGTAAAGGTCACGATATGTTCATCCCCGGCATGCATCGTCGGCACCGGAACCTTCTCCATGGTCGTGTTGGTCCCGCAGATCTCGATCCCCTTCAGGTTTTTAATGGTAAATGCGAAGATAGGCTCGAGCACCGTCTCCCTGGCCCTGATCCGCATCCTCACCGTGAACATGGAGCCTTTGATAAAATTGGAGGTCGGCAGGTTCTTCTCATCATACAACCCGTAATCGATGATCTGGGCATTCTTTTCCCCGTACTCCACAAGGCTTGGGTTCACCGGGAAATGATCCTGCCAGCGCTTCGTTTTGCCGTCCGCGCCGCCCTTCTGATCCCCCCTGTCCGGTGATGATCCTTCAGATGCATCCGCCGTCCCGGAGCCTTTATGGAACTGGTCAACCAGAACCTTCTTGTAGATATCAATGGCCTCCTTCGGAGTGCCCTCGTATATCTTATCCCCCTGATTAAGCAGGATCGCTCTGTCGCAGTACCTGGAGATCGCGCTCAGGTCATGGGAGACAAACAGGATCGTCTTGCCCTCCCGTTTGAATTCCTCAAATTTCCGGTAGCACTTTGACTGGAAAAAAACATCCCCCACCGACAGTGCTTCATCGACAATCAGGATCTCCGGATCGATATTGATCGCCACTGCAAACGCGAGGCGCACGAACATGCCGCTGGAATAGCTTTTCACCGGCTGGTTGATATAATCGCCGATATCCGCAAAGTCGATGATAGACTGGAGCCTGAGGTCGATCTCCTCCTTCGTGAATCCGATCATGGTCCCGTTCAGGTAAATGTTTTCGATCCCGGTATATTCCATGTTGAACCCGGCTCCCAGCTCCAGAAGCGCACTGATCCTTCCATTCACCTTGATCGTGCCTTTTGTAGGGGTAAGCACACCCGTGATCAGCTTCAGCATGGTGGATTTTCCGGACCCGTTGGTTCCGATGATGCCGACCGTCTCCCCTTTCCCGACTTCAAAGCTCACGCCGTTCAGCGCATGCTTTTCTTTATAGTTTTTCCTGAAATCAAGGCCGAGAGACTCCCAGAGCCTGTCCCTCTGTCGTTTGTAGAGACGATAGCTCTTTGTCACATCCGCGACGCGGATGACCGGCTCTTCACTGTTTTGTTCTTTGTTGGTTTCATGTCTCATGACTCATATCCAGCCTGTCTGTTTTTCCAGTCCCTGTGCCGGAAAGCACCGCAGCATCTGTAAACCATCTTGTAAACCATCTGTAAACCTTATCCTGTGTACAGCTCCTGTGAACCCGTCCGGAAATATGATTTCCCGCCATGCTACAGCACATCGGCAAAATGCCCCCTGCTCCTTCGGAAGGTCTTCACGCCCCACAGGTAAGCCAGGGCGGTAAAGCACCAGAAGTATACCGTGAGAAGGGGATGCTCCCAGAATCCTCTGTGATAGACAAATGTATCCCGGTAACCGTAGACAATATAGTACATCGGGTTCATCTTAAAGAGGATGACAAGCCACCGAGGCAGACCGATGGAGGAAAGATCCCACATGATAGGGGTTGCCCACACGCCGATCTGGAGCACGATCGCCACCAGCTGCTCCATGTCCCGAAACAGCACCGTAATGGCGCTTGTCGCGTAGCTTAAGCTCAGCACCATGAGGAACATGCAGAAGCTGTAATAGAGAACCTGGAAGGTATAAAGCCCCGGGAACTTTCCGTAAAAGCAGTACAGCAGCCACGTCAGGGCAACAAAAAACAGATGCACATATAAGGCACTGACTGCCTTTACGATGGGGAGGATCTCGATCTTGAATACCACCTTCTTCACCAGATAGCTGTATTCGATCAGGGATCTCGTACCTCCCTGGAGTGCATCGTTGAAATAAAACCATGGAACAAGCCCCGCAAG